>NZ_CDSBKO010000007.1:0-134476 GCF_977115655.1 Aquimarina sp. | reverse complement strand
TCGAGGGTTGCAACCCTCGATATTTTTTTGTTACACACTTCGTGGCTTAGTGCCTATTTTTAATTAAGAAATGGTATAAACTTTCGGATGTTAGTAATCGAAAACAAGTAAATTTTCAAACAAAAGCCTTGTCATCTTGAGCTTGTCGAAAGAGCGATACAATTTTTCTTCGTTTCACTATAAAAAACCACTCAATTTAACGGCTTTTTTTAGTCCATTCCTTAAATCAATCTTAGGTTAGATAATAAGAGCGGCATAAAAGCACAAGGTGTCATAAAGGTAAAGAAATATCCTTTATCACTTTACTTAAAATAATCCAATAACACACCTTTTTTAGAAGAGGATACTGCCAGTTCTTTGCCAGAAGAAAGTACTATGCTTCCTCCTTTTCCTTTTCTGTACCTAACAATCTTACTTACATTTACCAAATAACTTTTATGAGTTCTTACAAAACCTTGCGGGCTCAAAGAATCCTCAAAATACTTAAGGGTTTTGCTTACCAGTTTTTGCCCTTTATTTAAGTAAATTTTTGTGTAGTTATCATCGGCCTCACAATACAAAATATCTGAAATTTCCAGTACTTCAAACCCATCTTGTTGCGGGATGGTAATCTTGCCTTCAACAGTGGTTATTTTAGGAACCAGAACGGCATCTAAAAGTTTCTGTTCTTTTTTCTTTATATGGGTTACATGATCCACTGCTTTGATAAGATTATCTATAGCTATTGGTTTTAACAAATAATAGGTAGCTTGCGCATTTAATGCATCTACTGCATAATGATCATAGGCAGTAACAAATACAATTTCAAAAGTACGATCAGGCACCTGCTCTAATAAATCAAAAGCATTGCCATAAGGCATCTCTACATCCAAAAACAACATATCCGGGGTATTTGTTTTTAAAAGCTCTAATGTTTCTTGCACACTAGCTGCTTCTCCCAAAATAGTAACTGTCGTACAGTATTTACCTAGATAATTTCTAAGGATAACCCTGCTATTTACTTCATCATCTACTATAATTGCGGTTAAATTCATTTACTTGTCTTTCTTAAGTATTAATTTTACTTTGGTTCCTTCATTTTCTTCTAAATCTGAAATAAACACATCTACCTTATCTTTATACATGGTATTAAGGATCGCAATTCTTTTGTTAATATTGCCCATCCCTCTGGATTTTTGCAATTTCTGATTTAATGTTTTTAATTCTTTAGATTTTTTTCGCCCTATACCGTTATCTGTTATGGTGATTTCTATACTATCGTTTGTTATTTTTTGAAACCGTATAGACAACATCCCTTTTTCGGTTTTATAACGCAATCCGTGCCATACTGCATTTTCTACATACGGTTGTAGTAACATAGGCGGTATCACATATTCATTAATAGAAATTTCTGGATCAACCTCAACATTATATTCAAATTTATCCTGAAACCTAAAATGCTCTAATTGTACATATAGCCGTAACAGCTCAATTTCTTTTTCTAGCGGAATAAAATCTTCTTCGCTATTCTCTAAAACGGCTCGCATTAATAATGAAAAATCTGTTAAATATCGATTTGCAGTTCTTTCATCACTTGTAGCAATAAATGTGTTTACCGAATTTAAAGCATTAAAAATAAAATGCGGGTTCATTTGTGATCGTAAAGATTTTAGTGCTAATAGATTATTAGCATATCGTTGTTGTTTCATATTACGATACATCAAGTATGCTGCAAGAAACAACAAGATGGTTAATCCTATCAAAAAATAAATAATGATTTGCTGTCTCAGGCTTTGTTGATTTATCAGTTCCTGCGATGCAAATGCCAGCTCATATTTTGTTTCGTTTAGTTCCCTGTCCTTTTCGAGCGTTGCTATACGATTTGCTTTTTGTGCCAATTCTCGGCTAAAACGGGCTGCTTGCGATATTTCCTGATCTTTTTGGATATATAGTTTATCGATAATAACTTCATATTCTTCAAAAGCCTCTGCTGCTTTTTTTAATTCTCCTTTTTCTCTATAAACTTCTCCTAGTTTTCTGGTAGCATCTTTTTGAACTATAAGGTCATTTTTGGATTCTGCTTCTTTGATGCTTTCTTGCAAATACGGAATAGCTTCATCATAGGCTTCTTGCGCTGCAAATGCATTTGCTATTTTATAATTTTGTACCTGAGTTGTTAAAGTGTTATCTTGTTCTGCAGCAGGAGTATTGGTTATTTCTTCAATATTTTCAATATCTTCGATCGCTTTTTTTCGTAATTGTATTTCTTTATCATAGCTATTGCTTTTATTATAGAAATCTGCTGCAACAGTTCTTTGTCGTGCCGATGTTTTTTTATCTTTTTGTTGCGCTAACTGTACCGAATTGTCTAAATATCCTTCTGCTACAGTAATCTTACCTTGTTGTCTTAATACTTCGGCTAGTTTAGAATTTAACAAGATTACAGCATCATCCAGATTGTTTTTTTGACTTATCGATAATGCTTTATTATAGTTCTCTATAGCCTTGGCATAGTTACGCAATCCTTTATAACTATCTCCTAAACCTTCATATATTGCAATTTCCTGATTACTGTTTATTCTTGATTTTTGTAATTGATTAAAGGTTTGTAATGCCGATTGGTAATTATTACTTTCTAATTGTGCTTTACCTAACTTGACTTTTACATCGGTATTATATTTATTTTTAAGGCTGGTTACATAATTACTTTCTGCAAGATCCGGTTGTTGCCAATGCCTGTATATATCTGCCAGTGTTGCAAACAGTTCTGCTTTTTTACTATCAGACAAGGGATCATCATCCCGTATGGTTTCCAAAGCATTGGTAATATACTCTATACTTTTGGAAGCATCTTTTTTTAAGGTTGTTTTTGCTGCCTTCAGGTTTTCCTGATATACAGATTCTTGCTTTTGTTTAGTAATCAAATTAGATCGCGATGTATCAGGGTTGTCTTTTACTTCTATATCTATTCTTTGACCATCTTTAATAGTATAACGTACAGTAGTAAAGCTATCGTGAGTAATTACGAGCTCATCCCCTACTTGTGCTTCGATCTTAAAATTTCCAAAAACATCTGTAGTAACTATTCCTTTTCCGGGTATAGCTACCTCTACATCCTTAATTGGTTTACGGGTGCTTTTTTCTTTTACAGACCCTTTGATACTCATAGACTCTGATCGCCTCATTCCGGCATTTTCTTGTCCTAATACCAACATTGGTATAAGCAAAACAAATACTATCCACAAACTAATCTTCTTCATTGTACAGAATTAAAACAAGGTAAACTTAATCCATTTACCTCAGATAATAAAATCCTTATTTCCAGATTACGTGGTTTTATACCCATTTCACCACTCATAAAAGACATCTTACTAATCAAAACCCCAAATACACTCATTTTCTATACCTGCTCCCTCATTATAGATTTTTAATCCAATATGTTTGATATAGTTTTATCCCGAATTTAAAAAAAGAAAACCATGAAGACATTTTTTATATGGAGTACATTTTGCCTGCTTGTAACTATTTCTTGCAATGCAAATACAAAACCAGATTCTAAGATTGCTTTCAAAACAGAAAAAAGCCACTTAATTCATACTACCAAAACCGATCCGGATACCCGCAATATCCAGGTCGCTCTATTATTAGATACCAGTAATAGTATGGATGGGCTAATTGACCAGGCAAAAGCACAACTTTGGGAAATTGTAAATGAGCTATCCTATGCCAAATGCGGGCATAATAAAATAAAGCTGGAGATTGCATTATATGAATATGGCAATGATAACCTGCCCTCTCAAGAAGGATTTATACGACAAGTACTACCATTCTCTAATGATTTAGATGAAATATCAAAGGAGCTTTTTGCTCTTACCACAAATGGGGGGAACGAATATTGTGGTAAAGTAATCAATACCTCTATCAATCAATTAGGTTGGAAAAAAAATAATGACCACTTAAAATTAATTTTTATTGCAGGTAATGAGCCTTTTGATCAAGGACCATTAAACTATAAAGATGCTGCTACAGATGCTGCAGAAAAAGGCATTACCATTAACACTATATTTTGCGGTAACTACCGCCAGGGTATTGAATCTATGTGGAAAGATGGCGCAGACATTACTAAAGGAGAGTATAGTGCTATCGACCATAACCGCGAAACAATACACATTGCAACCCCGTATGATGATGTTATTCTTGAACTTAACCGTAAATTAAATAGCACTTATATCTATTATGGAAATCAAGGTGCTCAAAAAAGAAAATTACAAGTAGAACAGGATGCAAATGCACAATCGTATAGTTCTGCTAATGCTGTAAGTCGCACGGTGAGTAAAAGTTCTGGATTTTATAAAAACAAAAGCTGGGATCTTATTGATGCCGCTGAAGATGCGTCTTTTGAAATAGAAGAAGTAGCAAAAGACGAATTACCCAAAGATCTTAAAGGAAAATCTAAAGCTGAGCTTAAAGAGTATATTGCAGAAAAAAGTACTGCTCGTAAAGAAATTCAGGAAAAAATTAAAGAGTTAAATAAAAAACGAGTGCAATATATTGAAGATCATAGCAAGAAAGAAGACGGCAGTCTCGAAACCGCGCTACTTAACGCCATCAAAAAACAAGGAAAACAAAAATCATTTACCTGGGAAAATTAGATATTATCTTCAATAAAGTTTAAATTTATCACAATAAAATCATAAAAAATATGAAAAATATTGTTAATACAATTGTTTTAACCCTTGTATCATTATCCTTACAAGCACAACAAACCGAAAAAACAACAAAATCAACGGTTGATTATGTTTCTTTTCTTAAAATGTCTGAGGAGGTTTTAGAGTACAGAGAAAAACGATTAATCCCTTTAGACTTGTTCTTAGAATACCTGAAAGATGAAAATACGATCTTATTAGATACCCGCTCTGAAACTGCATATCACAAAAAGCACCTTAAAGGAGCTACCCATATAAATTTTTCTGACTTTACCGAAGGCAAACTAGCAGAGCAAATAGCTTCAAAAAAAACACGGGTTTTAATTTATTGCAATAATAATATAGAAGGAGACCCTGTTAATTTTGCTTCTAAAATGGCACCTCTGGCATTAAACATCCCTACATTCATTAATCTGTATGGATATGGATATAAAAATGTATACGAATTATCCTCTTTAATCCCTATTATGGATAGCAGATTAAAATTTGAAGGTACTTTTACAGAATAAATCTGCATAAAGATAAAGGTACTACCATTTTAACTTTGAAATCGTGCGTATAGAAATTGAATTTATTAGCGCTATTTCAAAGTTAAAATAGTAGTACTAGCTCTTGTCAGGCTAACACCACTGCTTTATGCACAAAAAATACAACTTTACTCGCAAATAACCCGTCTCCTCCTACAAAACACCCTTCTCGGTACGTAAAAAAGACAGCTTCACTTACAAACAACCTTCCTCTTCCTACAAAACACCCTACTCCGTGCACAAAAAAGACATCTTTACTTACAAATAACCCATCTCTTCCTACAAAACACCCTGCTCCGTGGGCAAAAAAGACAACTTTACTTACAAACAACCCATCTCCTCCTACAAAACACCCTGCTCCGTGCGCTAACAACCCCTCTCGGTGGGCTGTACAAATTGTTAAAAAATTTGAACTAATACCTTAACTCTGGATCAAGCTCACAAGATATATTTCTAAAGTATAAACTTAAACACTGCTTCTATAATAAAATATAGATTAATGAGTTAACTCATTAATCTATTAACTTTTAAAAACCTTTAAACCATGTTTAAAAAAAACACAAACTCTGTAAATTTTAATATGATTAATTGTTCGTGGCGACAGTTAATTTGTATTACCTTATTTCTATTTGCAACTCTATCTGTTTTTCCTCACGGCACAGTAACATCCCCGCCAAGTCGTGTTTGGAACTGTTTTCAGGAAGACCCAGAAAGTCCGGACTCTGCTGCTTGTGTTGCAGCAGTAGCTTCGCATGGTACGCAACCATTATATGATTGGAGTGAAATTAACCAAGCAAATGCTAATGGCAATCATAGAGCAGTTGTAAAAGATGGAAATCTGGCTAGTGGTGGCAGACCTGAAAAATATGGCGGTATGGATCAAGTTAGATCCGATTGGGTTTCTACTCTGGTTTCTCCCGGAGCATTTACGGTTACCTGGACAAATCATGCTCCTCATGCAACTGCTTATTATGAAGTATATATAACCAAAGCAAGCTGGACTCCCGATCAGCCATTAACGTGGGATAGTCTTGAACTTTTGGTGCGAACAGACCCAAGTGGAGCAGAAAGGGTTGTGGATATTCCGGTAACATTGCCAGCAAGGACAGGTAAACACGTTATTTACAGTGTTTGGCAACGATCAGACAGTACAGAAGCTTTTTATTCGACCAGTGATATTCATTATGGGGGAACTACTGATACACAAGCACCTTCTGCTCCTGCCAATTTAGGCGCATCTAATGCTACACAAACTACAATCGATCTTTCCTGGGATGCTGCTACCGATAATGTTGGCGTAACAGGATATAACATATATCAGGGAGATACAGTTATTACTACAGTAACCGGTACTACTTATCAAGTAACCGGTCTAACAGCAAACACTTCGTATTCTTTTAGAGTAAAAGCTAAAGATGCTGCCGGTAATACCTCTGATTTTAGTAATATCGCAACTGCAACAACACTGGATACGGGAGGTGATCCGGATACACAAGCACCTTCTGTTCCTGCCAATTTAAGCGCATCCAATGCTACACAAACTACAATCGATCTTTCCTGGGGTGCTGCTACCGATAATGTTGGCGTAGCAGGATACGATATATACCAGGGAGATACGGTTATTGCTACGGTAACCAGCACTACTTATCAAGTAACCGGTCTAACAGTAAACACCTCGTATTCTTTTAGGGTAAAAGCTAAAGATGCCGCAGGTAACGTCTCTGGTTATAGTAACACCGCAACTGCAAAAACGCTTTCGGACACCGGAGGTGGAAACTGTGCAGGTATACCACAATATGTAGCAGGAACGTCTTATAGTAAAGGAGAGGAAGCACAAAATGCAGGAGGAAAATACACCTGTGATATCCCGGGATGGTGTTCTTCTACAGCTGCCTGGGCTTATGCTCCCGGTACTGGTACATATTGGCAACAAGCCTGGACAAAAACAGGAGATTGTAATGGAGGAGGTTCTTCTGATACACAAGCACCCTCTGCTCCTGCTAATTTAGGGGCATCTAATGCTACACAAACTACAATCGATCTTTCCTGGGGTGCTGCTACCGATAATGTTGGCGTAACAGGATACGATATATACCAGGGAGATACGGTTATTACTACAGTAACCGGTACTACTTATCAAGCAACCGGTCTAACAGTAAACACCTCCTATTCTTTTAGAGTAAAAGCTAAAGATGCTGCGGGTAACGCCTCTGATTTTAGTAATACCGCAACTGCAACAACGCTTTCGGGTAGCGGGGGCGGAAACTGTGCAGGTATACCACAATATGTAGCAGGAACCTCTTATAGTAAAGGACAAGAAACACAAAATGCAGGAGGAAAATACACCTGTGATATCCCGGGATGGTGTTCTTCTACAGCAGCCTGGGCTTATGCTCCGGGTACTGGTACATATTGGCAGCAAGCCTGGACAAAAACAGGAGATTGTAATTCAAATGGATTATACACCCTGTTTCCTACAGCAACACAAGATATTGTAAACCTTGCCATAAAGGCAGAGAACACTTCATTAATAAAAGTAAATCTATATGATTTTACAGGAAAATTAATGAATTCCCGAACATATCAAGGAACTCAAAAATCTATAGCACAAGATTTGTCTAACCTTAAAAAAGGATTATATATACTTAGAATATATATTGATGATAAGGTGTATACAGAGAGAATTCTTAAAAAATAGTCATCAAAATTATATTTGGGTAGTTCCTTTTCAATAACTACCCAAATAATATAATATCATTAAGGGTAGTATCGCACTATCTGCATACATTAAAAATATCGAGGGTTTCGACCCTCGATATTCTTTTATTTAATTTTTAAATTTTACACAGTAATACCAATTATACTTTGAATTTACCGTAAAAGGCAATAATGATTTTTTTCTTTTTATGAATTAGAAAATTAAAGCACAGCCTTAGTTACGGTTTCATTTTATGAAACAGAAAGAAAAAAAGGGTGTTTTATTGCGGTAAATTCAAAGTATAATTGGTATAATAAAGAGACAAGAATTTTTAAACCATTCTCCAGAGATAGATACGCCTCTTTTCATCTTATGATTGTTCATATTATGCCAAGCGATATTAATAAAGCAGCTATATTTTGAAAACATATAACCTTAATCAGCATAGCCTAGCAGCTACTATCTAAACATACTTTTTTTATGCATTAAACGATCCAAAAAACCAATACATCAAAAAAAATCGCCTGAAAATTACTTTTTAGACGACCTGATCCTTATTATATTTTGAATATGTCTAGCTGACTAATTATTTGAGTTTACTGCGGGGCAATTACAATCCCATCTTTCTTTACGTTTACCAAAATCATACCCCAAAGTAAGTTGATGAAACCCACCGTTGCTTAATACTACAGAATTAGATTGATAGCTATAGGTATACCCAACCAACCATTTTTTATAATTCACTCCCAAAAAAGGAGTTATATATTGTAATTGCTGACTTTCTACAGTAACTCCGTCTTTAGAAAACTCTGCACCATCCAAACTACGTCTGTATGATATTCCTCCCCAAAGGGTTCCAAAATCAAAACCTCTGTATACTTTTAAATTTGCATCGATACTACTCTCCTGAGTCTCCTCGGTAACCTGATATAGTGCAGATGGCTCCAAACTCCATGCTGTATCACCAATTCCAAACAAATACCCTAACGAAAAGATATATTTACGAAGATTATTAGATTCTTTTGTTGGAGTATCATTATTAAAAATATCCCGGGTAGTGGGTAAAATATTTTTAACTGTAATGTGTGCATACCACTCTAAATAATTATAAGACAAACCTGCATCTACATTGTAGTAAAAATCTTTTTGTACCCTATCCAAAATCATAGGATCAGGATCTGTAGGATCATCCAGACCTCTTAAATCTACATTAGATTGTATAAAACCAGCACTCATACCAAAAGACAGCATATTCAAATCTGTTCTGTCTCTGGAGAACAATAGGTGATATGCATAGGTTAAATACATTCCTGTTTGAGAAAATCTACCGTTCTCGTCTTTATAAACAATACCTCCTAAACCTGATTTTTCACCAGATCTAAAATTAATATTTAGGGTTTGTAAATTAGGCGCATTATTTACATCAAACCACTGCTTTCTGGCAGTAAGTCTTATTTTATTTGCATTAGATGCACCAGCCATTGCCGGGTGTACTAAATATAAATTATCTGAAAGATAATCTGAGTACACAGGGATTCCTTCTTGTGAGAAAACAAAAGGGGATACCAATACTAAAAATACTACATAAAATGTTTTTAAGCTCATTTGGGTTCTATTGTTTATGGGGCTAAATAGAATTTGCGAATCTAACAAAATTATTAAAAACAGTATATAATGCAAGATTTCGCTACTCTCCTAAAATAAATCATTGTCTATCAATAGTTCCAAAGATATAAATTTTTGTCAGAATACCAGATTTACGAATCCTGCAAGATTAGTTAAAAAATAGTACCATTGCATTTATAATGCTAATATGGCATCGCTTTTTAGTAAATTTGCCAAAAATTAGTACATGGAAAAGAATTTTGAAATAAAAATAGAAGCCACCTCTAACCCTGGTATTGTTAAGTTTGAAGCTAATTTCTTTTTAACACAACACACCAGTTACGAATTTGAGAATATAGATCAGGCCAAAAACTCTCCTTTGGCACAACAATTATTTTACTTACCATTTGTAAAAAAAGTATATATCTCACAAAATTTTGTAGCTATCGATAAATATGACATTGTAGAGTGGGGAGATGTACAAGAAGAGGTTGCAGAACAGATAAAAGAGTATCTTAATAGTGGTAAAACTGTTATTAATGAAACAGAATCTACAACAAAAAAAGTACCTGTCACTATATATGCAGAAAGCACCCCTAATCCTGCCGTTCTTAAATTTGTTGCCAATAAAAAGCTGGTTACCGCAGGACATGAGTTTAAAAATATAGATGATGCCAAACAAGCACCTATAGTACAAGAGCTTTTTCACTTTCCTTTTGTTAAAGAAGTATACATTGATGAAAATTATATTTCTATCAGCAAGTACGATATAGCAGACTGGAATGACATTACTTTAGAAATAAGAGAGTTTTTGCGTAGTTATTTAGAACAAGGCAAAGAGATTTTATCTGCCAATGCTACTGTATCAAAAGAAACCGTAGAAAAACAAGCAGATATTAATTTCGAAAAACTGGATGATGTTTCTAAAGACATTATTAATATTATCGATGAATATATAAAGCCTGCTGTAGCCAGCGATGGCGGAAATATACTTTTTGACTCTTATGACCCAAATAGTAAAGTAGTAAAAGTGGTTTTACAAGGTGCATGTAGTGGTTGTCCTTCATCTACTTTTACATTAAAAAATGGTATCGAAAATATGCTGAAAGAAATGCTGAAAGATAAAGTAGAATCTGTAGAAGCTATAAATGGTTAATCTAAAAAATTTAATACCATTTGTACCATTATCCCGGGCTTGCTCCGGGATTTATTTTTTTTAAGGATATGTGTAACAGGAGTACAAATGTGTACGAATAGTTAAATATCTATACCTCATATTGTAAAAAATAAAAAGAAGAAACCCAAAAAATACATTTTTTAATACATTTCATACTTTGGATACTAAATAATATGTAAAACCAGTATATATTAGCAGCTTATTAAAGAATACTTTAAAAAATAAATGTTTGAGATTGAGCTGAAAAAACATTTTAAAGTAAATTACAAAGATAATGCACGACAAAAAAAAACATAATCATGTCCAGCATTTTATAAATAACACTTTGGATAACTTAGAGTTATTTAAGGGATCTTTTACGTCTCATAAGTTCAAACCACATTTTCATGAGAGTTATACTATAATTTTTATGGATTATGGAGTTGGGGACTACTCTAATGACTCTTCAAACTTTATTTTATCTACAGGTTCTATACTTATTTTTAACCCTTATGAAGTACATACAGGGAAACCAGTAAATAATTCTCCTTGGAATTTTCTTACCATGTATATCCCTGTAGAAATTATGAAAAAAGCTATGGATAGTCTTAACCTGCCCATAGAACTACCTGTTTTTAAAGAAAACATAATAAACAATAAAAATTTATTCAAAAAAGGAAAAGCTGTATTTCCTGATTTAATATATAAACAGCACAACCCAAAATCAGAGTCTTTACTTCTGGATTTTCTTAGAGAACTCATCCTACGATACGCATATACCGAGATACACAACGAGCCTGTCTCAGAAAAATTTATGGCTGCAAAACAGATCAAAGAGTACATACACACTCATTATCTGGAAGAGGTATCTACACATGATCTTTCTAATCTAACCGGTATTTCAGAATATGGATTAATAAAGTCTTTTAAACAGCATTATCAATTACCACCTCATCAATATTTAGTAAATCTACGAATAGAAAAAGCCAAAAAGTTATTGGCAGAAAGGTTATCTGCTACAGAAGTTGCTTATCAATCTGGTTTCTTTGATCAAAGTCATTTTACCCGGCACTTTAAAAAAATAATAGGCATTACCCCCAAACAATTTGCAAATAAGATTATGATTTGATCCTTTATTTTAATGCTTATCATTTATACTTTGGTATACCGATACCTCTCTAAAAAAACCACATTACATTTTCCTGATTTCTGATCAAAAGATTCTTTAAAAGAGTTCGAAGGGCTTCAATTAAATAATGCATGAACGTATCAGACCTAAACGACAAACTATCTGCTCAAAGCACCTCGGGATCAATTAGAACCTTCACTATATGGGATACCTCCTTATTGGGAGGGACTTCTATTTCAAAGTTAAAATGGTATTAGTATAAAACGGGACAAACATACCTTTGCAATTTTGTACTATTTTTTCAATTTTATTCTTCCCAATTTGCAGCTATTATTTTTTGGTTTGGTGTATTCAAATCCTAAAAAAACAATTTTTAATAAAATAGTAGTCAAATCCTATACATCTTATTTGGATGTATTATCAAAAAACAACCTATGATACAAGATATTCAGGATATAGAAATAAAAAATCTTATCGCAGAAGAAACAGAACGTCAGGAAAATGGTATTGAACTTATTGCATCAGAAAATTTTACTTCGAAACAAGTAATGGCTGCCATGGGTTCTTCTCTTACTAATAAATATGCAGAAGGTCTTCCTGGCAAAAGATATTATGGTGGCTGTGAAGTGGTAGACAAAGTAGAAACCCTTGCCATAAACAGAGCTGCAAAATTATTTGGAGCAGAATGGGTAAATGTACAACCACACTCTGGTGCACAGGCAAATGCAGCAGTAATGCTTGCTTGTCTTAATGCCGGAGATAAAATATTAGGTTTTGACTTATCACATGGGGGGCATCTTACCCATGGATCCCCTGTAAATTTTTCAGGAAAACTATACCGACCAAGTTTTTATGGTGTAGAAAAAGAAACTGGTTTAATCAATTGGGATACTGTTGCAGAAATTGCAGAAACAGAGAGACCAAAACTTATTGTTTGTGGAGCCTCTGCATATAGCCGTGATTGGGATTATAAAAGATTAAGAGCTATAGCAGATCAGGTTGGCGCTTTATTATTAGCAGATATCTCTCACCCTGCAGGATTAATTTCAAAAGGTTTATTAAACGACCCATTACCACATTGTCATATTGTAACCACTACTACCCATAAAACATTAAGAGGTCCCAGAGGTGGAATGATTATGATGGGCAAAGATTTTGAGAATCCCTGGGGGGATACCACCAAAAAAGGAGATCTAAAAATGATGTCCAACATATTGGATATGGGGGTTTTTCCGGGAACGCAAGGAGGACCGCTAGAACATGTTATTGCAGCAAAAGCTGTTGCTTTTGGAGAAGCATTGACAGATGATTATAAAACTTATGTAGAACAAGTTGCAAAAAATGCTAAGGCTATGTGTACCGCCTTAATCGAAAGAGGATATGAGATCATCTCTAACGGAACCGATAACCACATGGCACTTATTGACCTAAGATCCAAAAACCTTACTGGTAAACTAGCAGAAAACACACTAATAAAAGCAGATATAACTATTAATAAAAACATGGTTCCTTTTGATGACAAATCTCCTTTTGTAACCTCAGGAATGCGATTAGGAACCTCTGCTATTACTACCAGAGGAATGAAAGAAGAAGATATGTATACCATGGTAGATTTTATAGACGAGGTATTATCAAATCACGATAATGACTCTAAAATTATATCTGTTAAAAAAGAAGTAAACAACTGGATGGTAAATTTTCCATTATACAAATAAATTAACGGGATAGTATATTATGAAGGATCTAAGTAACCTTAAACAAGAATTTCAACCAAGACATATAGGTCCTGGAAAAAATGAAGTTGATCAAATGCTTAACGTAATCGGGGTAACCTCATTAGCACAATTAATTGAGGAAACCGTACCAAAAAATATTCGTTCTGCAAAACCATTGGCATTACCTGCTGCACAAACAGAATTAGAGTTTCTTACCAACTTTAAATCCATGATGGGGAAAAACAAAATATACCGTTCTTTTATAGGAATGGGATATCATGATTGTATTGTCCCACCGGTTATCCAACGAAATATTCTGGAAAACCCTGCATGGTATACCGCATATACACCATATCAGGCAGAAATAGCGCAAGGCAGACTCGAAGCTTTGATTAACTACCAAACCATGATCACAGATCTTACCGGAATGGAAATTGCCAATGCCTCTTTGCTAGATGAAGCTACTGCAGCTGCAGAAGCAATGACACTTCTTGATCGGGTAAAAAGCAGAGCAAAAAACCAGGCTAACACCTTTTTTATCGATCAAAAAACATTTCCGCATACCATAGAATTAATGATAGGTCGTGCAGAACCTGTAGGTATTAATGTAGTTGTTGGTGATATTGCAACATTAGATATTGCAGACCCGGACCTTTTTGGGATTTTTATACAATACCCAAATAGTGATGGAGCGATTACAGACCCAATATCCTATATCGCTAAAGCACAAAAGCAGGATGTAAAAGTTGCTGTAGCTTGCGATTTAATGGCTCTAACACATATCACCCCTCCTGGTGAGATGGGGGCAGATGTGGTAGTAGGTACTTCGCAAAGATTTGGAGTCCCGCTAGGATATGGAGGACCACATGCAGCTTATTTTGCTACCAAAGAAGAATATAAACGTCATATTCCTGGTAGAATAATAGGAGTAACCGAAGATAGTCATGGCCGTCCTGCATATAGAATGGCATTACAAACCAGAGAACAGCATATTAAAAGAGAAAAAGCAACCTCTAATATCTGTACAGCACAAGTACTGCTGGCGGTAATGGCAGGAATGTATGCTGTATACCACGGAAAAGATGGTGTCACACAAATAGCAAACAAAATTCATTTATCTGCTTCCAAACTGCATCAGGAATTAGAAAAACTGGGGTATACACAAACCAATACACACTTTTATGATACTTTAAAGATTGAAGTAGAAGACAAAGATAGTATTGAAAGACTAGCTCTGGATAAAGAAATCAACTTTAGATATTTTGAAGACAACCATATAGGAATATCATTGCATGAAAAAACCAGCATAAAAGATCTGGAGGATATTATCGAAATCTTTGCATTAGCAAAAGGAAAAACTATAAAAATAGAAGATTGGAAAGTAGAAAGCACTGCTATCCCGGCTTTATTACAAAGAAAATCTTCTTATTTAGAACACCCTGTATTTAACTCATATCAGGCAGAGCATGAAATGCTTAGGTATCTGAAGAGACTAGAAAACAAAGATCTTTCATTAGTACACTCTATGATTGCTTTGGGATCTTGTACCATGAAGTTAAACGCAACTACCGAAATGATGCCTTTATCCTGGGGGGAGCTTGCTAATATCCATCCTTTTGTTCCTGTAAATCAAGCAAAAGGATACCACCAAATGTTTGAGCACCTGGCAGCATGGCTTGCCGAAATAACAGGTTTATATACTACCTCGTTACAACCAAACAGTGGCGCACAAGGTGAACTTGCCGGATTAATGGTTATAAAAGCATACTTTGCAAACAAAAACCAGAAACACAGAAACGTAACTCTTATACCAGCCTCTGCACATGGTACCAACCCCGCAACTGCAGCTATGGCAGGGCAAAATGTAGTGATTGTATCTTGTAGAGAAAATGGAGATATAAATATGGAGGATTTACGAGCTAAAGCCGAAAAATATAAAGATAATTTAATGGCTTTAATGGTTACCTACCCTTCTACTCATGGTGTTTTTGAAGAAAACATCCAAGAAGCCTGCAAGATTATACATGATAATGGAGGAAAAGTATATTTGGACGGAGCAAATCTAAATGCTCAGGTAGGATTAACCAGTCCGGGAATTATTGGTGCAGATGTATGTCACCTTAATCTTCATAAAACTTTTTGTATTCCGCATGGCGGTGGTGGCCCTGGTATGGGACCTATTGCTGTTAGCAAAGAACTTGCCCCTTTTATCCCCGGTAATGCCGTAGTAAAAAATGCCGGAGGAGAAAAAGCAATCGCAGCAATCTCTGCAGCTCCCTGGGGTAGTGCAAGTATACTATCTATATCCTATGCATATATAGCATTAATGGGAGGCGAAGGATTAACCGCCGCAACAGAAATGGCAATCCTTAATGCTAATTATATAAAAGAAAAATTAGCAAACCATTACCCTATTTTGTTTACCGGAGAAAACGGACGCAATGCGCACGAACTTATTATTGATTGCAGAGCATTTAAAGAAGAAGATATAACCGTAACCGATATTGCTAAAAGACTTATGGATTATGGTTTTCATGCACCAACAGTTTCTTTTCCGGTTGCAGGAACTATCATGATAGAACCTACAGAAAGTGAAACTATAGAAGAACTGGATCGTTTTATTAACGCCATGATAAGTATTAGAAATGAAATACGTGAAATAGAAAACGGAACAGCTTCAAGAGAGCATAATGTTTTAAAAAATGCACCACATACTCTGGATTTTATTGCTAAAGAAGTATGGGATATGCCATATTCCAGAACCAAAGCAGCTTTTCCTTTGCCCTATATCAAAAACAATAAATTTTGGCCTAGTGTAGGGCGTGTAAATGATGCGTATGGGGATAGAAACCTAATGTGCAGCTGCCTGCCACTATCTGCCTTTGAAGAAGAGATAAAAAACCCGGAAATAACGATAAACTAAATCATGGATACAGAATTAATTAGTATAGCTCTCGAAGCTAAACATAAAGAATTAGGGGCAAAAATGGTTCCTTTTGCAGGATATTTGATGCCCCTGCAATATACATCGGTTGTACAAGAACATAAAACCGTGCGGGAGGGCGTTGGTATTTTTGATGTATCCCACATGGGGGAATTTATCTTAAAAGGTCCAAAAGCATTAGATCTGATTCAAAAAATAAGTAGCAACGACGCTGCCAAACTAAATATTGGGAGTGCACAATATTCTTGCATGCCTAATGAAAAAGGTGGTGTAGTAGATGATCTTATTATCTATAAATTAGAAGAAGAAGAATATCTTTTGGTAGTTAATGCTTCTAATATAGAAAAAGATTGGAACTGGATACAAAGTCATAATACCGAAAATGTAGAAATGACTGACCGCTCTAATGACATCTCTCTTTTTGCCGTTCAAGGACCGTTGGCAACTAAAGTATTACAACAACTTACTAAGGTAGCTCTTGCAGACATACCATATTATACTTTTGTTATTGGCGAAATTGCAGGAATACAAAATGTAATCATTTCTGCTACAGGATATACTGGTGCAGGAGGATTTGAGCTTTATGTACCTAATACTGGCGCAGAAAAGCTTTGGGATGCTATTTTAGATGCAGGAAAAGAAGATAATATTCAACCAATAGGGCTTGGAGCAAGAGATACATTACGATTAGAAATGGGATTTTGCCTGTACGGAAATGATATCGATGACACCACTTCGCCATTAGAAGCAGGACTGGGATGGATCACAAAATTTACAAAACCATTTATTAACTCTGAAGCTTTACAACAACAAAAGGAAGAAGGAATTACCCGCAGATTGGTTGGTTTTGAAATGATAGAAAAAGGTATTCCCAGAGCCGGATACAAAATCTATGACGAAAAGGATAACCTTATCGGAAACGTAACTTCCGGAAGTCAATCCCCTATGCTCGAAAAAGGAATAGGGCTTGGTTATGTAACCGTTTCCCATACAAAAGCAGATAGTCCTGTTTTTATTGAAATCAGAAACAAACGAGTTGAAGCAATCGTAAAAAAACTACCATTTATCAAAAAGTAAATCATGAATATACCACAAGAATTAAAATATAGTAAAGATCACGAATGGATCAGAATTGAAGGAAATATAGCATATATAGGAATTACCGACTTTGCGCAGGGCGAACTGGGAGATATCGTTTATGTAGAAATGGAATCTCTGGATGAAGAACTTAGTGAAGGGGAAGTAATGGGATCTATCGAAGCCGTTAAAACAGTATCGGATATCTTTATGCCCGTTTCTGGAACCGTTATTGAAATTAACGATAAATTAGAATCTGAACCAGAAACTGTTAATTCTGATCCTTATAACGAAGGATGGTTGGCTAAAATAGAAATCTCTAACCCAGATGAGATCAGCTCTTTATTAGATGCTAATGAATATAAAAAATTAATTGGCGAAGAATAGCAACAAATCATTTTGAATAACTAAACAACTGTAGTATATCATTTTTGAAGAATGCATATTTTAATTTAAAAAAAAAGGTTTTTTAGCGATAATTATATCATTACACCGAGAAATTATCAAAATATCAAACTGTTTTGTTCAAAATAGAGCGAAGTATCTTGTATCTTAGAGACTCTTTATAAAATTTAACTTAAAAAAATTCAAAAAAATGGCAATTATTAAAGTTATTGAAGTATTAGCAAATTCTGAAAAAAGTTGGGAAGATGCTACCAAAAATGCAGTTAAACAAGCTAGCAAGTCTGTAAAAAATATTAAATCTGCATATATAGTGGATCAAAGTGTAGTCGTTAGAGAGGATGAAGTAACAGAGTTTAGGGTAAACTTAAAAATCTCTTTCGAAGTAAAATAAAAAAATTATAGTTTCTTTACCAAAAGCATCCTGCATTATTCAGGATGCTTTTTATATTTTTAGGCATTACTAAAAAATGATCTTCTGTGAAATACTTATATATTATAGTTTTAATACTTCTTTTCACTGCTTGTACCAGCCCAAATAAATCTTCTATGGAACAACATGCCTATACAAACGATTTAATTCATGAAACAAGCCCGTATCTCTTACAACATGCTCACAATCCTGTTAACTGGAAACCATGGAATGAAAAAACGCTAAAACAAGCCAAAGAAGAAAACAAACTTATTATTGTAAGTATAGGGTATGCAGCCTGCCATTGGTGCCATGTTATGGAACATGAAAGTTTTGAAGACACCTTGGTTGCTAAAACAATGAACACCAGTTACATAAATATAAAAGTAGACCGTGAAGAGCGACCAGACGTAGATCAGGTATATATGAATGCTGTTCAATTAATGACTGGTAGTGGCGGCTGGCCTCTTAATATGATTACACTACCAGATGGAAGACCTGTTTGGGGAGGTACTTATTTTAAGAAAGGAGATTGGATAGAGGCATTAAAACAAATGGCAAGCTTACATGAAAAACAACCAGAAAAATTAATAGAATACGCAACAAAACTAGAACAAGGAATTAAAGAGGCAGAGCTTGTTGAAGTAAATACAAACGCAATAAACTTTAATCCAGATGTTATTGCTGCTTCTGTAAAAGAGTGGAGCAAAAATTTTGACCATAAAGAAGGGGGTACAAAACGAGTTCCTAAATTCATGATGCCCAATAATTATCAGTTTTTACTTCGCTATGGTTATCAGACAAAAAATGAAGAAATATTACAATTTGTAAAAAACACTTTAACCAAAATATCTTACGGAGGGGTATATGACCATGCAGGAGGAGGTTTTTCGAGATATTCAACAGACGAAAAATGGCATGTCCCCCACTTTGAAAAAATGTTGTACGACAATGCACAACTGGTAAGTTTGTATTCTGATGCTTTTTTACTTACCAAAGACCCTTGGTTTAAGGATGTGGTTTATGAAACACTAGAGTTTGTATCCAGGGAGCTTACCAATCCCGAAGGTGTTTTTTATTCATCTCTGGATGCCGATAGTAAAAATATAACAGGAGAATTAGAAGAAGGTGCCTTTTATGTCTGGAAAAAAGAAGAGTTAAAAAAATTACTGAATGAAGATTATACTCTTTTCTCTGAATATTATAACATAAACCCCTATGGGTTTTGGGAAAAAGACAACTATGTCCTAATTAAAAAAGAGAGCGACCAAAAGTTTGCCGAAAAACATAAGATAGATCCAAAAAAATTACATCAAAAAACAGACCTCTGGAAAGGTATTTTACATAAAGAAAGAGAGAACCGCCCCAGACCCGGATTAGATGATAAAACCCTGACTTCCTGGAATGCGTTAATGCTAAAAGGTTATTTGGATGCGTATAGAGTATTTGGAGAGCAAAAATTTTTGGACGCTGCCTTAAAAAATGCAAACTTTATTAAAAATACTCAACTAAAAAAGGACTTTTCGTTATTTCATAATTATAAAAATGGCAAAAGTACCATTAATGGATATCTGGAAGATTATGCTATTGTTACTGAAGCATTTATAACATTATACCAAAATACTTTTGATCCGGAATGGTTAGAGATATCCAAGCAACTTACAGAATATACACTGGCACATTTTTTTAATGTCGACAAAAATATATTTTACTTTACCTCAGACCAGGATCCGGAACTTATTACAAGAACAATAGAATATAGTGATAATGTGATTCCCGCATCAAATTCAATTATGGCTAAAAACTTGTTTTTACTATCTCATTATTTCGATAAGTCCAATTATAAGGAGATCAGTGAAAAAATGTTACATAATATCCAACCACAAATCAACTCTTATGCCTCTGGATACTCTAACTGGTTAGATCTTATGCTTAATTTTTCTTTTGATTATTATGAATTGGCAATTACCGGGGAAGATGCTAAAATAAAACTCAAAGATATCAATAAAACTTATATACCCAATAAACTGGTTGCAGGAGACATTACAGAATCTGAAAGTGCATTATTAAAAAATAGGTTTGTAGAAGGTAAAACTTTAATATACCTGTGTATAAATAATGCCTGTAAATATCCTGTTGAATATGCCAGTGAAATCATTCAATTATTAGATAATTAATAATTACTAGTAAAAATACTTATACTATATTGATTATTTGCTGTTTAATATTATTAAAACCATAACGATAGTAATCTAAATCCTACAGAATATTACGGTTTTTCCATAAATATACTATATGGTTTATTTATTAAAATTAACTTTTTGTTAATAAAAATTTATCAAATTGTTTAAATTAGTTAATAATTCGTAAAAATATATTTAAAAAGATATGAAAATTGCCTGGTCTGAGATAATTCCTTAAATTCAGAATACCTAAATCTGAATACTATGAGAAAAATACTACTTTTTTTATGCTTAGCATTATCGTCAACAATTTTTGCACAACTACCCAGAGATTTATTAAATACTACCCAAAAGGATTACACCTTTGAAGATTATGATGGTAGTATATATATGACCAGTAGCTACAAAGATGCCAATGTTATACACGAAAAATCCACTACATTTGATGCAAAACTTAGATATAACATCCATGCAGATGCTTTAGAATATGATTCTGGTTCTCAATTATACGAACTTGTTAAAAAACCAACTATCCATGCCAGAATCGATGGAGATTATTTTTATTATTGCGACTTTGAAGGTCAAAGAGGAGTAGATCGAAGTGGTTATTATATTTTGGTAGAATTGACAGACACTTATAGTATATATAAAAAATTATCATTAAAAATAAAAGAGCCCAGAAGTGGTGTAGGTGTGGGTGCTCCTACCGAGCCGGGAGCAGTTAGAATGATTACAACTTATTACTTGGAAGAAGCTGGGGTAATTATGGAGTTACCTATGAACAAAAACGATATGCTTGCCACGTTTAATGATAAAGAAAATGAGCTAAAAGAATATATAAAAAAGGAAAAGATTCGTTTACGAAAAGAAGAGGATTTAATTCGGTTAGTAGCCCGGTATAATGCATTAAAAAGCTCTGGTTCACCTTCTTCTCAAAGCCTATTAACTAATAGAGTTGACAGAAATTAAGATTTGGAATAATTACTTATATTCAAAAACTGCTATCTTTTACAGATGGCAGTTTTTTTTTAAAGTTCTTAAATGTTTTATACCATTTTAACTTTGAAATAGTATTATATCAATTATACTTAACTACCTTAACCTGCTACAAAATCTTTTAAATAATAAGGCTCAAAGTAACTAACATCTTCGAAGTCCTTTTTTAAAAATTTAGAACAACTTAATTCTGCCATTTCGTTTGCTGATGGTAATTTACCTTGTATAAAAACTGCATTTTTTTCGGGGCAAATCCCCAAAAATTTTTCTACCCCATTACCAATAAAATATACTTTACCTTTATTCAAATATTCCTTAAATGAGGAATCTGTAAGGATTTCTGCTTTTGTTTCTCGTATTTCTTTGTAAGAATCGGAAAAAACAGCAGAATAAACTTCCATTCTCCTTGCATCAATCATAGAAACAATATAGCTGTCTTTTACCTTAGGTACTTGTAGTGCCAGGGATTGCAGAGTTGGCACTGATATCAATGGAATGTCTAATGCAAAACATAAGCCTTTTGCCGCAGAAACCCCAATTCTTAATCCTGTATAGGATCCGGGTCCCTTGCTAATGGAAACAGCCGAAAGGTCTTTTAAAGATAATCCCTCATCTTTAACTACATCATTAATAAATGTATGTAATCGTTCTGCATGTGAATAATTGCTATCATAATCCTCTTTTAGCCTGATTACTTTTGCGTCTTTTACTAAAGCTACAGAGCAATTGGTTGTTGAAGTTTCTATACAGAGAATATATGCCATTATTAAAATTTTGGCAAAGATAATCTAATTATGTCTATTTTTTAGATTTCGCCTCTGTTTCAGAAATTACTTTATCTCCATTTTTTAGTATTTTGGTAACTACATTATATGGTCCGGTTATTACCTCATCTCCTACTTGCAAACCACTTGTTACCTCAATATTACTATCATCCTGGATTGCGGTTTTTATCACTCTTAATTTTGCTGTTTCCCCATCTTTAACAAATACACATTCAAACTTTTTATCTGTATCTTTTATTATTGGATCTTTAGATAACTGCTCTTTAACATTAGAAGTATCATTTTTAACAACAATGGAGCTTATGGGAACACCTATAACATTTTGCCTTTTATCTGTTATAATATCTACCGTAGCTGTCATTCCTGGTCGAAATGGAGAATAATTATCTGGCTTGTCTTCTGTTAAATCTGCATAAGATTCTTCCAAAATCCTAACTTTAACTTTAAAATTAGTCACTTGGTCTGCGCTTGTAGTGCTTTCTGCAGAGTTTGCTATTTCTGTAACTATTCCTTTAAATTTCTTTTTTAAATATGCATCTACTTCTACAATAGTTGAATCGGCAATAGAAATTTTAACAATATCATTTTCATTTACATCTACCACCACTTCCATATTATTAAGGTTTGCTACTCTTATAATTTCAGTTCCTGCCATTTGCTGGGTACCTACTACTCTTTCTCCTAATTCTACAGACAGTTTAGAAATAGTGCCTGTCATAGGAGCATAAATAGAGGTTCTGTTTAAATTATCTTTAGCTTCATTTACGGTTGCCTGGGCACTTCTAACATTATAATATGCAGATTGTTTGGCTGCTTCTGCACCTTCATAAGCAGAGATTGCTTTATCCCATTCTGCCTTAGAGATTACACCTTTGTCAAATAATCCTTTGTTGCGTTCATAATTCAATTTAGACTCTTTCAGGGTTGCTTCTGCTTGTCTGAGTCCTGCTCTTACGTTTTCTAAAGTTGCCTGAGACCTGGTTAATCCGGATTGAATAATATCCGGGTTAATACGTACTAAAAGAGCTCCTTTTTGAACTTGTTGCCCTTCTTTAACAGGTAGATCAATAATTTCTCCGGATACTTCTGAAGAAAGTTTGACTTCTACTTCTGGTTGGATTTTACCTGTAGCAGAAACTTTTTCTATAATATCGATTTTTTCAATTTTAGTAACCGATACTTCTTTAAAATTTCCGGTTTTACCAAACCATCCTGCTTTTTTTCCGTAAACAAGTAGCACGATCAAAACAACAATTATACTTAAAACAATGAGTAATTTCTTTTTATTCATGATATTGTTTATCGTTATTTATAATGATGAAAAAATAATTTGCATATAGGTTAAAACAAAACCCAATTATCTTATAATTTGATATCTGCTATCTTTATTCCAAAATAAAGTTCCAGTACTTTTAATTTAAAAATATAGTCAAATTTGTTTTGTACCACCTGGCTTTGAGCTTCTTCTAATTTAAACTTTGACTGGCTAAAATCAAATGCATTGGTCAACCCTACGTCATATCTGTCTTTTGCATATTCATAAGCTCTTTCTCTTGCTTTTACAGAAACCTGAGCTGCCTCGTATGCCTCTGCCGCTCCTTTTGCATCAAGATATGCCTGATATACATTACTATCCAAATCCAATTGTGTTTTTTCTAACTGAAACTCTGTGCGTTTTATATTAATTTTACTTCTTTTTACAGCATTTCTGGTTGAAAAACCATTAAAAATGGGGATTGTCAAACTAAATCCATAGTTAAGCCCATAATTATCTGATAGCTGGTCAAAAAATGGAACTGGTTTTCCCAATATGGTTTCATTAGAACTATTGACACCTATAATTCTGTCTGCTCCTGTCTCAAAAGTACTTACGCCAAAAGATGCATTTAATGTAGGGTAATAAGCTCCTCTGGCAATGCTTAATTCTTTTTCTGCAATCAATCTATTTTGTTCGGCGATTTGCACTTCGTATCTCGATTCCCTTGCTTGTGCTATAACCTGATCTATTGGTTTTTCCATTATTTCGGCATCCGGAACTATATATTCTTGTTCTGCTATATCAAAACTCTCATAGTCTTTAATAAGTAGGGTTTGTGCCAAACTAATCAATGCTATTTGCACTAGGTTTTCTCCTTGTACAATTCTGGTCAGCTCATCTGCAGAGGTCGCTTCAATTTCTAAAAGATCTCCTTGGGGCAATACTCCTGCTTCTACCAGATCCCGGGTTCTTTTTAATTGTTCTAAAGTAATTTCGTGTTGCTTTACTATAACTTTTAAGGATTCTTTGTTTAGCAATACTTTTAGGTAGCTATTGGCTACAAATAAAGCTATATCGTCTTTAGACTTTCCTAAACTGTATTTGCTTAATAAACTATTCAATTTTGCTCTTTCCAGTTGCCTAAAATTTCTTAATCCATCAAACAATGTTAGTCCCAAATTTACTCCATAGGAAGAACTTCTTACTGTTTGATTTTTATTAATTCCTGTTTGTGGGTCGGGTCTTAGACCAGAATTCCAGGAATTGGATGCAGATGCATTTACAGATGGCAAAAACCTCCCTAAAGCATCTACTTGATCAATACTGGCAGACTCCATATCTAATGCAGATTGTTTTATAGAAATGTTATTTTCTAAAGCATATTCTACACATTCTCGTAGTGTCCATTTTTTTTCTTGTGTTTGTGATTTTGCATCTAACACTCCAAAAAATGCTATCCATAAGGCTATGATTTTAATTTTTATCCCAAAAAAATTTAAAGCATCCGATTGTGACGAAAATTTGCTTACATCTTTTACTATTAATTTCATCTGTTTTTAGTTTATTATTTTCTGTAGTCAAATCTGTATTTCATAACCCTAATCGTTACGACTTATTTCATTACTACGTATATGTATATATTTAATTACTGTTGTTACAGTTTTTTTTTAAACTTTAGTCTTGTGCTTCTTCACTTTTTTTCTTTATGGGCTCTGTTTTATTCCAAACTTTAATATTATCTGCTTGGGTTATTCCTGAAATAACCTCTACATTAATACCATCTGAGATTCCTATTTCTATTTCTTTTTTCTCAAATTTTTGATCTCCTGTCTGTATTTCTACATAAGGCCTTTGTGTTTCTTTATCAAATTGCAAAAGCGATTCTTTTATAGCCAGAACATCATTTTTTGTATCCAAAACAATAGAAGCATTTGCACTATATCCTGCTCTTATAAAAAAAGACTTATCCAAAAACACGTCTCCTTCTATTTTAAATTGTACTGCTCCCTGTTCTTCGTTTCCTTTGGGTGCTATAAACTTTAATTTTGCATCAAATTCTTTATCTCTTATTGCCCCTAAACTTACTTTAAGAGGCATATCTATTTTTAATTTATTTACTTCGGCTTCATCTACTTTTCCTTCAAAAATCATTTTACTTAAATCTGCAATAGTTGCAATGGTGGTCCCTTCATTAAAGTTATTACTTTCAATCACCTGATCTCCTTCTTTTACGGGGATTTCCAGAATGGTTCCCGATACTGTTGCCCTTATATTAGTATTGGCGATTGAAGATCCCCCTGCAGAACCTACCCGTATAATCTGAAGATCACTTTGAGAATTAGAAAGGTCTTGTTTGGCTTGGTTATATTGCAATTCTATAGCATTAAAATCTTTACTGGATATTACTCCTTTATCAAAAAGAGCTTTATTTCTTTCGTATTCTACTTTGGAGTTATTAAGCAGGATTTGTGAATTTTTCACACGTCCTCTGGCGCTATTCAAGGATTGCTCATTTGGCACTACTTTTACTTTTGCTATCAAATCCCCGGATTTTATTGCAATTCCTTCTTTAACATAGATTTTTTCGATAATTCCCGAGATCTGAGGTTTGATTTTGACTTCATCTTCAGGAATTACTTTTCCTGTAGCTACAGTTTTTTCTTCAATAGAAGTTTTAAATGCCTTTTCTGTAGTATATACAATAGGGGACTTGCTATTTGAATCTATTAAATATTTTCCTGAAAAACCGAGTCCAGCTATTAAAAGTACTATTAGTAGGATCTTAAAAAACTTTTTCATTTGATTTCTGATTGATTTGATTATTCTATTGTTATTTTATTCTTCTCTTAAAGCTTCTATAGGTCGAACACTTACTGCTTTTTGTGCTGGTATAAGCCCTATTAAGGTACCTAACAGGACTATTGCCAATAATGCTCCTCCTGCGGCAAAGAAATCGACTGTTGGATTTAAAATAGGGATATCATTATTATCTCCCACCATAGTATGGATACCCCAAAGCAGCATGGTACCAAAAATAAACCCTAATAATCCTGCTACAAAGGTCAGTAAAATAGATTCCAACATGATTTGCCCTCTTACTTCTGCGGGTGTTGCTCCTAAGGCCCGTCTTACTCCAATCTCTCTTGTACGTTCCTTCACTGTTATTAAAAGTACATTACCTATTGCTATTACCCCTGCTATGAGTGTAGCTATACCCACTATGTATGTTATCAATCGCATTCCTGATAAAAACCCGTTTACTTTTGCTACTTCTTGACCCAAATTAAAACTTCCAAAAGCCTGCGTATCCTCCGGGTGTACATTGTGTATCTTTTTTAGAGTGTTTTTTATAATAGTTTCGGTATTTACTATGTCTTTATCTGCTTTGGCGGTAATGACCATCCATGAAATATTTTTTCCCTGATTAAATATGGTTTGAAATGTTGTAAATGGTAAAAAAATAGAATCATCGCCTTCAAATCCAGTTTGAGTTGGCTTGTATACTCCTATTACTTTAAAATAAATTCCATTTATCCTTACATAACTACCTACCGCCTTTTCATCTTTATCATAAAATTGTTTGTATATATCTTCTCCTATAACACACACTTTACGTTCATATTTAATATCTTCTTCATTGATAAACCTGCCTCCATCAAATATTTTTTTCTTGGATACTTTATCAATTGTGGGATAATCCCCAAATACCCTAAACGCTCCTGATTTTGATCCTTTTACAAACTGTCCCGGTGGTGTACCCCATTGTCCGGTAACATTGCGTGGTGCTATATACTCTATATCTTTTATTTTGGACTCCAGTTCTTTAACATCATCTAAGGTAAGTTGCATTGTTCTTCCTCTTTTAAAACCTTCATTGGGGATACTGGTTTGTTGTCCCCAAAGAAACATAGTATTGGTTGCAAAGTCATTAAACTGGCTTCTGAAACTATTGTCCAATCCTTTTGCCATTCCTAAAAGAAAAACAAATAAAAAGACTCCCCATGTTACTCCTATAACTGTTATTACAGTCCTGATTTTATTTTTACGGATAGCTCCATAAATTTCTTGCCAGGTATCTCTTTCAAATATAAATTTCATTTTGTTTATATTTCAGGTATTAATTATTCATCCCGTAATGCTATTATGGGCTTTATTTTTGCTGCTCTTCTAGCGGGAATATATCCTGCCAAAAGACCAAAAAATATTAATATCATTGTTGCTATTATAATAACATTGGTATCTACTTTGGGGTTTAAAATAAAAAAATCCTTTAGGCTATTACCAATAATCTTAAGTGTTAAAATACCTATTAGCAATCCTACATATCCTGCAATAGAGGTTATAAGTACGGATTCTTGAAGTACCATTGCTATGATTGACCTTGGTGATGCTCCTAATGCTTTTCTAATACCTAATTCTTTGGTTCTTTCTTTAACACTAAATGTCATTATATTACCAATGCCTATTACCCCGGATATTAGCGTTCCTATCCCTATCACAAATATGATTAGATATATCCCCCGAAGAATACTCATAGTTTCTTTGATATCCTCGGCAAAACTACGTACTCTAATAGCGCTTTGATCGTCTGGGGCTACTTTAAATTTTTCTTTTAAATCTTCTTCTATTTGTTTGGAAAATGCAATAGCTTGTTCTGTGCTCATTGCCATATTATAGGATATGTTTATCTGGTCCAGATAATCATTATTACCAAAAAGTAGTTGTACTGTGGTATATGACATATAAATTATACGTTCTTCATTATCTCCCCCACTATCCTGAAAAACCCCTATTATTTTATATGGTATCCCATCTACAATTAGCATTTTACCCAAAGCGTCTTCGCTTTTAAACAGGTCTTTCTCGACCAATCTGCCTATTACAATATTTTTGGTTTGTTTTTTTATATCTTCTTCATTAACATACCTCCCTTTCATCATTATTGTTTTTTCCAGATATTGATGATCGGGATGTACTGCCCTAATACTGTAATTTCCTGATTCTTTTTTATATTTTGCTAATCCATCTCTGTAAATTCTTGGAGTAGCAAATTCAACTTTGCCTTTATAATTGTCTTTTATAAACTCAAAGTCTTCGTTTTTAAATTGAATTTTTCTGTTTTCCTGAAAGCCTTTATATGCCTTTGAGGTATTCCCGCCACGAATAAATATAATATTTTGGGCATCGTCTACAAAGCTGCTTAAAAAGCTATTAAGCAATCCATTGCCCAGCCCCAAAAGAATTGTAAATATTAGTATCCCCAAAGCTACTGTAAATCCGGAAAGAAAGGTACGCAGCTTATTTTTACCTATGGCTTCAAATATTTCTCTCCACCTATCTCTATCAAACATATTGAGATGCTCTTACTTGTTTTACCGGTTTGTCTTCTACAATAACTCCATCTTTAAGATGTACAATGCGTTTACACATGTCTGCTATATCGGGCTCATGAGTTACTACCAGTATTGTTTTGCCTTCGTCATTAATGTTTTGAATAATATCCATTACCTCATAGGAGGTCTTACTATCCAAAGCGCCTGTAGGTTCGTCTGCCAATAATACTTTAGGATCTGCTGCCAGTGCCCTAGCAATTGCAACACGTTGTTTTTGTCCGCCAGAAAGTTCACTTGGTAAATGGGTTGCCCAATCTGTAAGGCCAACTTTACCAAGATAATCCATTGCTTTTTCAGTTCGTTCTTTACGGTTTTTACGTTGGTAATACAACGGCAGGGCTACGTTTTCCATGGCAGTCTTATAATTTATAAGATTAAAAGATTGAAAAACAAACCCTAAAAATTTATTACGATACTTTGCTGCTTTTGTTTCGTTTAGCCCTTTAATGGGCACATTGTCTAAAAAATAAGTTCCACTATCTGCTTCATCCAACATTCCTAAAATATTTAGCAATGTAGATTTTCCGGATCCGGAAGACCCCATAATCGCTACTAATTCTCCTTCTTTTACGCTAAAATCAATTCCTTTGAGTACATGAAGCGAATTGCTCCCCATTTTATAAGATTTATGTAAGCCCTTTATTTCAATCATAATACCAGATTAAGATGTATGAGTATAAAAATTATACTCCTATAAAATTTAGACAAACTAACAATACTTAACATTACTGGAGCAGTCTTCTGGTTTCTTACCTTGAAGACTTGTGAATTGGTTAGTGTAGTCTTGTTACATAAGACTTTCTAACCTGCATTTTTGTTACATTTTTTCTTGTTAGGAAAATGTTAAAAAATCATTATCCGCAAAACTATTGTTCTTCAGATGATTTTGATTTTTTTTTATTACGGTAAACAAAGTATCCAACGGTTCCTATTAAAACATAAGGAACAATCATTAGATACACGATGCCATTATTGATTCCCTTTGCAGTTTCTTGCCCTTCTTCGCTTTCTAAAACAGCTCTACACATGGCACATTGGGCATCTACAGAGGTAGAAAAAAACAATAATAGGATTACGGCGTATAAAAATTTGGTTTTCATAAACACACTTATAAGATTATATCTTGCATCTTACACATAATACGGAGATATCATAAGGTAAACAATTACTCCTGTTATGGCAACGTACAGCCAAACAGGAAATGTTATTCTGGCTATTTTTTTATGTTTATCAAATCTTTTTGACAAAGCTTTAACATAGGTAACCAAAACAAAAGGAATAACGGCTATGGAGAGAACGATATGGGTAATTAAAATAAAATAGTATATGTATTGTATTGCTCCTTTTCCTCCAAACCTGGTAGAATCACTTGTTGTATGATAGGCTATATACATTACTAAAAATAACACTGAACATACTATGGCTGTTTTCATCAGTTTTTCATGCAGCCCAACTTTTTTATTTTTAATTGCCCATAAGGCGGCTAATAAAATCACTGCTGTTAATCCATTTATAGTAGCGTAGATTGGCGGTAAAAAAGTAAGTGGTTTTACGTCAAAACCTAATTTTCTTAAATTAACCCCAAATAACGCTGCTACCACAAGTGGAATAAATACAGACAAAATTAGTATCCACTTATTATATTTTTTTTCTACTTCTGATTGACTACTACTCATTTTTGTCCAATAATTTTTTTATATCTTCTAACAATATGGTTATTTGTTCTTCTTCTCCATTTTCATCTACTTTTTCTTCTACTCCAATTGTTCCTCTGTAATAAATAATTGGGTTTCCTGAAGCGTCGTATCTGGATCTTATATATCCTTCTTGATCGATCAAAGCAAAATATCCATTATGCTCAAATCCTCCGGCAACTTCGGGGTTTTCTGCGGCATAAATATTAAATCCGGCATTGGCAAGTTGGTATATATCCTCTCTGTCTCCTGTTAAAAAATGCCAATCAGGATCTGTTACTTTATAATTTTCGGCATATTTTTTAAGTCTTGTTGGGGTGTCAAATTTAGGATTGATTGTAAATGAAGCTACTCCAAAGTTTGGGTAATCCTTATGTAGTTCATTTTGTAAATACACCAAATTTTCACTCATTTTTGGGCATATAGTGGGGCAACTGGTAAAGAAAAACTCTGCTACATATACTTTGCCTTTATAGTCATGATTGGTTATTAGTATACTATCCTGATTTAAAAATGCAAATTCAGGAACTTTTTTCAAAGCTCCGTTAAGCTTTATATAGCTAAGTTTTTTGTTAGCCACAGGATTATTTGCACTCATTCTATCATTTTTAACAACAGAACTATTTTTTATTCTATTTACAATTCTTGGAATAAAAATTATACCAAAAATTAAAATTATAAAGGATATACCTACGTATGAATATTTTTTCATAATCAATTTTCTTTACGATCTGCCTTATATTTTTTTAACGCCAAACGATATTCTGCCAGAATTACTTTTACATCGTCATCCATTACATTTGTAAGATCTGCAACAGAACTTGCATCATACCCATAAACTTTTACTTCGTTATCTTTTAAAGTACCGTCTCTACCTCTTAACCCTCTGTTTTTATCTATGATATAAACATATTGTGTGGCCAGATTTTGATCTAGTTGATATGGTGTTTCAAGGCTGTTAAATAATGTTTTTATTGTTTCTGGCGTACCAAAAATAAATTTCCACTCAGAAACATCGGTTATATTATCCAACTCATCCAATAGCTGTTTTGCTGCTTTTTCACTTCCGTATGGCAGCACCATAACAAATTGAAAGTCCTGAAAGCCATGATTTTTTTTATAGATCTTTTGGTTAAGGTTAAATGCATTTCCTTGTTTATGGTAAATATCTTTTCCTAAAAATCCCAGCACAGTAATTTTATCTTCAAAACTAACGGTTTCTTTTGTTAGTGGCTCAAAGTTTTCAAGACTTCCAACAGATTTTGTAAGTACAGGGAGTTTGGCAAAATTATGCACTCCGGAAGCAAAAAATAAATAGGCTACCAAAGGCAACACAAACAAGACACCTAAAACAAGAATTTTTTTCATTTGCAAGTAGCTTTATTTTTTTTGTAACAATTAGAAGTTTAACAATATATCCATCAAAACCCTGATCGATATTATATGTTTTTATAAAACCCATTTATACTTATATTCAAGTATAGATAAGGGAGTTTAAAACAGTTGTGCAAAAATAAAAAAGACGGCTTAAATAACCGTCTTTTTACAATGCTTTTAACTTATAAATACCAGACTTAGAAGTCCCAGCTTTTATATCCTCCTTTAAAAACTTCATACACATAATCTCCTTCTGTAAGAAGTATAAAGATCAAGTAACAGATTAGAAAAACTGCTGTCCAAACCACAGATCTTCTTAATCCTTTAGTTTCTCCTTCCATGTGCATAAATGCCCAGGTAATATAATATGCTTTATAAATGGTTAGAATGATAAAAATCCAGTTTAGCAATTTCATACTAATTAAAGTAGTGTCTACCAAAAATGCTGGTTTTATAATTCCCAATATTACTTCTACTATTGTAACAACAGATAATAGAATAAATACTTTCCATATTCTTGCTGTATTCGATTCGTGATGTGTTGTATCGTGTGCCATACTATTATAATACTATATTTTTATTAAACCAGGTAAAAGAATGTAAATACAAATACCCATACCAAATCTACAAAGTGCCAGTATAAACCAACCTTTTCTACCATCTCATAATTCTTTCTTCTTTCATAAGTACCAAGAATTACATTAATAAAGATGATAATATTAATAATTACTCCGGAAAACACGTGAAAACCGTGAAAACCTGTAATAAAGAAAAAGAAATTTGCAAACAATGGTGTTCCATACTCATTGTGTGTAAGGTTTGCTCCTTCTACCGTTCCTATAACAGACCCCATTCTTTTTAAAGAATATTCTCTTTTATAAATAGCTTTTTCTCCTTTGGCTTCCGGATTTACCAGTTCTTTTTCTAGCTTGGTTGCATAAGCAATATCGCTAGCTTTTTCTGATGCTTTTAGTTTTTCTATATCGGGAACTAATTCCTGGGTTCTGATTAGCAAATTTGTGTTTTTTGTAAAACCATTTGCTATTTCAGAAACGGTATATGTTGGAAGTGTACCTTCTTTTGAATACCATAACCCATTTTTACGTTCATGTTGCTCTCTTTCCTTATGGGTATCGATAATTGCAATGTCTTTTAGTCCAACTCTATGCCCTTGGGTATCTACAAATTGCAAAATTTGCCCGCCTTTGGTTTCTACCGCTCCATATTCTCCTTTAATAAAGTTTTTCCATTCCCAGGCTTGTGAACCTACGAATATTGCTCCACCAATAATAGTAAGGAACATATAAAAAATTACTTTTTTCTGTTTCATGTGATGCCCGGCATCTACTGCCAAAACCATTGTTACAGACGAGAAAATTAATATAAAAGTCATCAAAGCCACATAGTACATAGGGGCATCTACCCCATGTAAAAACGGAAAGTGATTAAACACTTGATCGGCTATTGGCCATGAATCTATAAATTTAAATCTTGAAAAACCATACGCGGCAAGAAAACCAGAGAATGTTAGCGCATCCGAAAGGATAAAAAACCACATCATCATTTTACCATAACTTACCTTGAGTGGCTTATTACCACCCCCCCAGATTTTATCTTCAGTACCTGTTTTAGTAACAGCTGTTTCCATATAAAGAATTTGGTATTGTTAAATTTTCCACAAAAATAATCAATTTTATCATTTCACCTGCTCAAATTTATTTTTTAATTGCCGCAGACGTTTTTCTTTAAAACAATCGCTTTTGTGTTGTTATATCAATGTTTACAGATTATTTTACAAAATATAAAAATAAAAAGAGATAAACCCACAGAAAATCAACAAAGTGCCAGTACATAGCACCTAATTCTAATCCTAAAGTTTTACCTGTTTTATATTTTTGTTTAAAATGATTATAAATTACAACTAAAAGCACAACAAGACCTCCTGCTATGTGTGCCAAATGTGTTACTACAATTATAAACATAAATGTAGAAATTATATTGGATGTGGGTCCTGTAAAATGATATCCTTGGTTAATAATATCGCTAAAACCTTCAAATTGCAGAAACACAAACAAGATTCCTAGTGCTAATGTAGAAAGTAATAGTGCCGAAGCTAAGTTTCTGTTATTATTTTCTATTGCTTTTTTTACAAAATAAAATGTAATGCTACTAGCTACTATTACAAAAATACTATATACAAATGCGTTTGGAAAAACAAGATCTGTTGCCCAGTCTTTTCTGGTTTTACTAACCACATAAGCACTGGTAAGCCCTGCAAATACCATAGCCATACTAACCATAGCAAACCACATCATGGTTTTTTTGGATCTATCTACTTTTTCTTGTGTTGTTCCTTGTGTTAAATCCATAGTCTAATAAATTTATCTGCTACATAAATAACCTGTAATATTGTTATATACAAAACACTCATTAACATTAATTGTTTTGCTGCTTTGGCATCTCGTACTTTATATAAGCGAATTGCAGATTTTAATAAAATTAACCCCAAAAACAGAATAATAACCCCAGAAACGGGGGTTAAATATAGTTTTCCTGTTACTCCAAACACAGGAACCAACGATGTTACAATAGTCCATATTGTATAAACAATCACTTGTATAGCTGTACCCTGATCTCTTTTTCCTGTAGGTAACATAAAAAAGCCGCCTTTTTTATAATCTTCAAATAAAAACCAGCCAATAGCCCAAAAATGCGGGAACTGCCAAAAAAACTGAATCATAAACAAAGTCCCCGGCTCTATCCCAAATTCATTTGTTGCTGCTACCCACCCTAACATAAAAGGAATGGCTCCCGGGATAGCTCCTACAAAAACAGATAAAGGTGTTTTTGTTTTTAAAGGAGTGTACAGGCTTACATATATAAAAATAGAAATCGCTCCAAACATTGCTGTCTTAGGGTTGATACTATATAAAACAGATATTCCTGCAATTGTAAAAAGTGTTGCTATCAAAAACGCACTGTTTACAGACATTCTTCCTGAAGGAATTGGTCTGTTTTTGGTACGATCCATCAATTTATCCAAATCTTTTTCTATAATTTGATTAAAAGCATTGGATGCACCAACCATAAAATACCCACCTATTGCAAGCAATAACAATGTGCTCCATGAAATTACATCTACACCAAGCAAATATCCCGCCATAGAAGAAAAAACCACACTTAATGCTAGGCGCATTTTTGTAATTTCCTTAAAATCCTGAACAACAGAAATTCTTTCAGTATTAATTGGGGTCACGCTCAAATCTTGCACGTTTTCATCCGTTTATTTCTATTTTTACTAAAAAGCCCGATAGAATTTACCAATAAACATATTTGCAATACTCCAAATATTGTTTTATGGCTCTTTTCAAAATAGCTTTTTTTAAAAGTGGTGCAAAGATATATCTTAAAAGCTTTTTAGACAACTTATAACTACTTATTATTCACCTTTTAACAGACTACTACGAATTATTTAATAATAATAAAAAACACTGCACCAAAAACTTTACACAGAACATTTTGATAGTCACACTAATAACTGCTGGTTATTTTTGTATTTTTCTTACGACTAAAAGAATCTCTAACGAAGCAAGTCATACTAAAATGAAAAAAATATTAATTATTATCACGCTTCTATCTTTCTTTAGTATTAATGCTCAAGACAAAGAAGTAACCATCACTATAGACTCATTATCCAAAAACATTTATATGCTGACCGGACAAGGTGGAAATATTGGAGTTTTTGATAACGAAAAAGGAATTTTTATTATAGATGATCAATTTGCCAGATTATCCAACAAAATTATCTCAAATCTAAAAACTATTAGTGATCAGGCTGTCACCATGATTATCAACACTCATTTTCATGGGGATCATACTGGCGGAAATGAAAACTTTGCTACTACTGGCGCTACCATTTTTGCTCAAAAAAATGTAAGATCCAGAATGAAAAATAATTCAAAAGAGAAAGGTAATATAAGTCCCTCTTCTTTACCTGTTATTACATTTGATGAAGGACTACAACTATATTTTGACAAAGAATCCATAAAAGCATTTCATGTTCACAATGCACATACCGATGGAGATGCGCTTATTTATTTTACAAATGGAAATGTTTTACACATGGGCGACACTTTTTTTAATAATAGATATCCTTACATTGATTTAAAATCCGGAGGAAGTATTAATGGCTATATAAAAGCCGTGCAAAAAGGGATTCTTATTGCTAATGACGATACTAAAATTATTCCTGGTCATGGAAAATTAGCAACAAAAAAAGATTTGGAAACTTTTTTAAAAATGCTAAAAGACATTACTAATAACATTCAAAAAGAAATCGACGCTGGTAAATCTAAAAATGATGTTGCAAAAAACTCTAATCTTACAGCAACTTATGATGTAAAAGGATACGGAGATGGTTTTATAAACTCAGAAAGCATTCGAAAAACAATCTATACCAGTCTTAAAAACGAGTAAAAAAAGAAAGAGGCTAATAAAAGCTAACCTCCTTCTGTTTTTTTTTAGAAAAACGAAACCAAAAAATTATTTAAATCTCATTACATTATTACTTTTATTCTTGTATTTTGAAAACTATCGGTAACTGATATTTTACCGTTACGGGCTTTCCTCTTTGCTTACCAGGGGTCATTTGCGGAAATAAATTAATCACTCTTTCTGCTTCTTTCTTTAATCTTGGATGTGCGGCTCTAATCTGAATATTATTAATCATACCATCTGCATCTACATCAAATTGTGTATAAATTCGTTGTACTCCTTTTAATCCATACTCTTCTCCCAATCCTGTATTAAATTTTTTAGAAACAATTCTTCTTATTTTTTCAGAAAAACAAGAAGCTTTTTCTTTGTTTGTAGATAATTTTTCACATCCAGGAAAAACAGGAACATCTTCGACTACTTTAAAATCAACAAAAACCGGTTCTTCCTCTTTTTTAATGTTGTCTATAGCATTCGGGTCGAATGGAGCAGACTCTACCGGTTCTGTATTTTTAAATTCATTCTCAATCTCTTTTAATACCGTATCATCATCTACGATATTAGGATCTGAAAGATCTATAATTTTTTTCGGTTCTACCTTAACTGCTAATTCTTTTTTAGGCTCTTTTTCAATAATAAAATCGGGTACATTAAAGGCAAAATCCTCGGTAATTTCATAATTAGGAGATGTAATATTTATTATTGATTTTGCGGTATATACCTCAAACATTACATAGGTAAATAATAGACTTGCTATAAGTCCGATCTGAAAGTTTACCAATGTACTTTTTCGTACATTAGCATCGTGCTTGTTACTCATAATATTTAGTTTTAACGTTACAATTAATCTAAATCAACAAGCATACCAAAAAGAATCCCGCTACATATATGTGCGGGATTCTGAGGTTATATATTATTTTTTTTGTGTTGTTTATACCAATTACACTTTGAATTTACCGCAATAAAATACCCTTTTTTTCTTTCTATTTCATCATAAATCGTAACTAAGGCTATGCTTTAATTTTCTAATTTATAAAAAGAAAAAAATCATTATTTTCTTTTACGGTAAATTCAAAATATAATTGGTATTATTTAGCCATGCATGACCTTTATAAAACAAAAAAACTCTCATTATAAAATAATGAGAGTTTTTTTGTTTTATATTTTGTTTATTCTTGTACTTGAAAAACTATCGGTAAAGAATACAGTACTCCTACTGCTTTTCCTCTTTGTTTACCGGGAGTCATTTTGGGCAATAACCCAACAACTCTTTGTGCTTCTTTTTCTAATCTTGGGTGTGGTCCTCTTGCTTGAACTCCAACGATATTACCATTTCTGTCAATTTTAAATCTCACATAGATTCTATTAACTCCAGACAACCCTAATTCACCTCCAAGTTCTGTATTAAATTTACGGTTAACAAATTGCTTAACCTTATCACTCATACATGCTTTTTTGGCTGCATTACTTACTTCGTTTTCACAACCAGGAAAAACCGGTACATTTTCAATAACTGCAAATGGTACATCTGCAATTTCCTCATCTTCATCCACATCTTCTACTTCTTCTACTTCAACAATCTCTTCTTCCTGATTTGTTTCTGTAGATTCGATAATAGTTTCTTCTACCTCTTCTTCGTCTTCTACTACATCAATAATTTCTGGTGCAGGAGGAGGAGGAGGTGGTGGTGGTGGAGTATTCAGATTCTGAGTAATTGGCACATCTTCTTCTTCTAACTCATCTAAGTTAACCTGACCTATGTCAATATTACTTCTATCATAAGTTTTCCATTCTATTCCTTGCCATGTTATAAAAAGAACTAAAACAAGTCCTAATTGAAGGAATAAGGTACTTCTTCTAGTTAAATCTGCTTTTGGATTTTTCTTTGGTTCCATATTTATAATCGTTATAGGATTGCTAAAATAGCTAAATTCTTTTGTAATTTCCAACTAAAGATGAAAATGTAAAACAAAAAATAATTTTTTTAACTTTTATCTTACGTATTTCTAAACAAATAAACCCTTATATCTAACTGGTTATCTGATTGTTTTGTTTAAAACTTATAAGTTTATCTTTAATTAGTATAAAAATAAATATTGCAAAAATTGTACCACTTGTGTTTGCTATGATATCATACCCATCAGAATCGCGATATGTTGTTAGCAATCCCTGAAATAATTCCATTATAACACCAAAAAGGATACATAATATTGTAGTGATACTCAAGCTTTGTTTTAGGCTTCTATTCTGTTTTTTAGAAAAAAACAAAAACAACCCCCAGAGTATCGTTAGAACAAAATAGGCAAAAAAATGACCTATTTTATCTCCTCCTTTTACTTTAACAATCGAGCTTGAAAATCTGGCCAATGACAACCACAACAACAAGATTGTATATAAAATAGTTAAAGCAAAAAGGGTTTTACCCTTCAATAACTTCTTTATATCCATCTGCAGATAACAAATCACTTATTTGAGAATTGTCTGATATTTTTACTTTAACCATCCAACCTGCTCCATAAGGATCACTATTTACCAGTTCTGGGTCTGCTTCTAATGCTTCATTAAATTCCAGGATTTCTCCTGTTAATGGCAGAAACAAGTCTGAAACCGTTTTTACAGCTTCTACAGTACCAAAAACTTCTTCTTTGTTTAATTCTTCTCCAACGGTTTCTACTTCTACATAAACGATATCACCAAGCTCGCTTTGTGCAAAATCTGTTATACCAATAGTAGCAATATCTCCATCAATTTTGATCCACTCGTGATCTTTTGTATATTTTAAATCTACAGGAATATTCATTCTGAAAAATATTTATGAGTTTTTATTTATAATATGATGACGAAAATAAATCTATTTTATCAAATTTTGTAAAAACCTGAAGAAAAATTATCAAAAAACTGTTATTGGCATTTATGCATAAAAACCAATAACAGAAATTCTAGTTCCCGAAATTATACCTTAATGTAAATCCTCCTCTGATTGTAGTCTGGGGAAATGCTGTGGATATAGAATACTCAGAGAATGTATGGTCATAGAAAAACAATGCTGTCAAATTTTTGCTTAATGAATAATCTGCGGTAAATTTTATTCCATAAATATCTTGTCCTGCGGTAATCTGAGTGTTTTCTAAATCCAAATACCTAATCAAGGTTTCATTTTGGCGCAGGGACAAATCTGCCCGTAAATTAAGATCACTTTTGAGGACTTGTTTTCTACCTGCTATTCTGGTAGCAAAAGTAAGGTCTTTAAGCCTGTACCCCAATCCTATGGTATACTCATTACCTTGTATTTCCGTAAGAAGATTATTGTCAAAACTTAGCGACAATGCTCTGTCTTTTTTCCATTCCAGTATAATTTTAACAGAGTTTTTCATTTCCATATCCAATCTGGCTAATGGGCTAAATTGCTCGGTTAAATTGACATTAGAGTATAGAAAAGGATTTCTAAGGTTACCTGCTTCATCTATGGCACTTCCATTTTGGAACTCTAAATTAGATTGAAATTGATTAATTGTATAATTAGCCCGATATCCATGTGCTACAGAAAACCGCTTAAAACGTTTTTTAAACCATTTTAAGTTCATCAACCCTGTATATTTTACATCCCAATTAGGTAATGGGACATCCCTAAAAGCACCTTTTTGAACTTTGCCTGCATCAGAGCCTGCATAGGCAGATAAAAAGGCCGGCAACAATACTGCCTGATTTGTTCTACCGTATCCTTTAGGAAAACCATCTGCATCGGTATTATTGGGATCGTTACCATTATCTATTGCCAAACGTCTGGCTATAATCAATCTGTTTTCTCTAAATTTATCAAATGCTTCTGAAGAGAACTCATCACTTTTTTGAAATGCTGTTTTTATAAGCAAAGTCGAGATTGTAAAATTACCAAATGTATTTGGGGTAAGAGAACTATATGGGTCTTCTTGATCAATACTTTGATCTGCATTAAGATTTACTTTATAGTTTTCATTAAATGTTTCTGAATAATTTCTATTTGCACTAATATCAATTTTAAGATCTTTTATTAAATCTACTGATGTTTGTATATTAAACTGTCTCCCTTCTACTTCTTGATATTGCTGATTAAACTCCTGATACAATGTAAGCCATCCATTACGTGCTGCAATATCTCTAATCTCAGACTGGCTACCAAAAGTAAACCCTACTGTTGGTTTTAAAGTTCCTACAAAACCTGGTTCTCTGGTATATCCTGGCAGAAAAATACCATTATCCTGTTGGTAGTTTACATTTACCTTATTAATAGCTGTAACCAAGCCTATAAGTGTATTGTATGCTTTATCGCCTACACTTAGTTTACTTTTTCCTCTTTTTGTTTTCTTTTTCGATTCATTTTCTGTAGGCGGTATTGTTACCTCATCTTTTCCTTGTTTTGAATCTTTATTTTTTGTTTTCTCTCTATTTCTTCCTGGTTTCTTTTTGGTCAACCCTACATACTTATATAGTGAATTCATATCTAATGACCCATTAATAGTATGCACATTAGCGTTTTGAATCGTGTTTCCTAAATCAGGAATATTTTCTAAGGTTTTTAAAACTTCACTACCTTTTACCCATTGAAAATCTGCACTATAAGAATATGTGGCACGGATAAATTTTAACACTGGTATTTTATTAAAAGGCACTTCGTAATTAACCTGAAGTTGTTGACTATGTCTATTAGGGTCTCCTATATCAAAAAATCCACTCCAAACATCTATGGTGTTATCTACATTGTTATTTTCATCTATAAAGTTTTTAACAATTCGATTATTTGCTGATGTAAAGCTAAAATTTAATGATTTTGTTAGGTTATGATTGATCCCATATTGCCAATCATAAAGAAAGTTACGTTGGTACAATGTAGGTAATCCAATATTATTTGGCCCTAACGTGATATCTCTAAAAACCTGCTCATTATATTGCCTGTTAATATTAGAGCTTACCGAAATGCTGGTTGGCAGCAGATTAAAATTAAAATCTTTTAATAAATCAAAGTATTTACTTCTTCCCAAAAATTTAATTTTCTTTAAAGGCTCTATTTCTTTTGGCTGAAAGCTGAAATCATAAGTCCCTCCTAATCGAACTCCTTGATCTAATGAGCTTTCTATTTCAAAATCACGGTGATTTGTTTGATTATATGTTCCGGAAAATGTAAAGTTTTCTACATCATAAGGCATGGGTTTACTATCGCCTGTTCTTTCTTTTCGCAAACCAATAACATTAAAACTTTGCCTTTTTGTATAATCTGTAGATTGCCTTTCTATTTGTTCCTTTTTTTCAGGATCTGTAATACCATCTAACCGATCCTGAAGCTCTATATCCTGAAATTCGGGATCAAATTGCGGAGTAATCAGTTCCTCTCCCCTGCTATAATTAAACGGTACCCGAACCCCCCATTTTTTTGGTAATAATTGCCCTAAATTAACATTAGTGGTTACATCATATTGCTTATGATCTTCTCTACTTCGTTCATTAGGCCCTTGTTCTATACTTCCAAAACCAATAGTGCTAATTTTTCCAGACGCACTAACATTTGCAAAATCTGCAATATTAGCATCCAAACTACCTACAGCTGCCCATCCTCCTCTGTTCTTTAAATCACTAAGGCGCATTTCGTTATACCAAACTGTTCCTGAACGATTACTACCACTTTGGTTTTTAACTCCAATCATCATTACCCGTATATCCCCAAAATTAGGATTTCCTTTTATACCAAGCCTTAACTCTCCGGTAGTTAGATTAGCAGGCGGGTTTGTATTTGGATTCTCTCCATTAGCATCAAAATATACAACTTTATTAAGATCAACGCCTGCTGCTCCTCCTAAAACAGCAGATTTAATTTTTTGCAACAGGCTTAAATCCAGATTCAATCTGTTTGCAACAGGCCATACTCCATCCTGACTACTATCTCCTATATCAGATACTTTTAATGGTAATTCAATTTGATAAAAATTATTTGTAAAATCATTACCCATTCTTATAAATGCAGTTAATTGCCCATCTGTAATTGGTGGTTGGTTGGGAACTGATTGTGCATGCAAAAACATTTCCAGATTTTCATACTGTCGCATATCCACATTAAAGTTTTTATACACCCCTCTTGAGTCTGCTTGTGTTTCACCAGCCACAACTCTAGATTCTAAGTTATACACCGTTAAAGCCAGAGATCTTTCGTCCTCTCTTATAATGTTGTTGTTGTTATTTAATTGTTCCCGAACAACTCCTGGCGGAGTAGTATAGTTAGGTGTTTCTTCTTTACTTACAGAGGTTACAATTGCTTCACTGTTTCCAAAAACATTAAGACCACTTGTAGGATCATTGTTTGTATTACCTGTTTGTGTATATCTTCTATAGTCCCCACGTACTAAATCCATATTACCAAAACGTAGTAAAACTGGCTGCGAAAAATCTGTAAGATACATTCTCATAAATCGAATGGATCTATAATCGCTAATATTTATAGATTTAGTTGGCTCATAAACAGGAACTTTAAATCGCACCCAACGAGTTCTTATTTCTTGTCCAGACACAACAACCGGAATATCCCTGATATCTGATATATATCCTGTATTGTTGTCATTACCTACACCCATTCCTTTAAAAACAGGAATTTCATATTCAAAATAACTATTAATGGTATTCATGGTATTATCCCTATTCACATCTTCTGCTGTAGGGAAAGTACTATTACCTCGGTCATTATTAGACAAACTGGTTGGTGAATTTCCTTGTGTACCGTTATAGTTACTATACCTTTCTTGAATAGTCCCGCTACCTTGAAGGAAATATCTATAATTATCTGCCGATGGATCTTCTAAGGATCGAAAATCGGGGAATTTTTGTTTTTCGTCTTGATCTCCTAAACCGTCAAATCCTGTATCCTGATCTATTCGATCCTGCCCCTGAGAGTCGAATGCATATATTAAAGACTGATTTACTGGCACTCTACCATAATCTGTATCTACTGTACTATTGCTTTGAGTGGTAGTTGGCAAACCATTTTCATATTGTTTTCTACCGTCATTAAGTACATCTTCACTTATATTACCAAGATTAAATACTATTTTACCTCCCGGATTATCTACATCATCATACGCAAAAGGATCCATTAACCAAAATTCTATAAACTCTACATTAGATTGCTCAAAATTTGTAGAGGTTAACTGCCTTGTGATTCCTGCAAAGTTTTTTTTAGGGTCAGGTCTTGACGACGGGTTACTATTTGGCGCATACGCAGGGTTAAAATTATAGGCTCCCCTAGTTGTTGGATCATAATTCAAGTCTAGTGTAAACAGAGCCAATGACTGTCCTTGTACAATATCTGTATCCGGAAAAATTTCATCTATAAAAACTCTTCTTGTTGCATTGGAGGCAAGATCCTGATCTGATATCCCACTTGGTCTGCCATTACTATAAAAAATTGGGTCGATAGAGTACCAAGACATTTTTGCCCTCTTGTATCCTGATTTTATACCTTTAACAATATCTTCACTATTAGGATCATCTGGGTTACCAAATCCTACCGGTACACTAGATAGCTCCCAAGACAAAGGAGAACTTACATCGATTCTGGTTTGTGCCCCTTCAAAATCATCTATATAGGTAGTTACTTTTCCATCAAAATTTGCTCCTTTTGGTGCTCCGGCTATAAGGTAAGCCCCTTCTGCTCTCACAGATACATTGGAAGGGACATCGGTATCAATGTTTGGTAGTTTATTGACCATTCTTGTCAAAAACGGAACCTCTGTTGAATATGCTGCATTAAACCCTAATATAGTGTTATTAATAGGTTCAAAATCATAGTTTGATTTTTGAGTAATCGGTCGTTCATTTAAGTTTAAATAGGTACCACCAATAATAAAATCATCGCTAAACTTATGTTCGATATTTAATCCTGTAAAACGTTTTGTTTGCTGCCCAAAAACAGCATTGTTTTCTGTAGAAACCTGAATTGGGGTATTAGAAGATAATAGTGCTTCATCCAAAATATTTACTCTTCCTAATTGGTAGTTAACGGTGTAATCTACTCCTTCCTGCAATGTTCTTCCTCCTGCTGTAACGGTTACTGATCCCTGAGGCACATTAAATGCTCCTAATGGAATCCCATCTTGTCCGGATGACTTATATCTTCCTTTAAGCTGGAAATAATTTTTGTTCGCTGATTTTTGTTCTGCAAGAACTTTAGTTTGTGTATACAGATCCCGAAATACATATTTTTCCTGATTTGGGTTATAAGAAGTAGGAACAGTATAATTTGCACCAACGGGTCCATTATTTAATTTTTTGAAAAGATGCTCTCCAAATGGCTCTACTGTGGTAAATATAATACGCCCGTTTTGTGAATCGATGGTAACTCCGGAAACATAATCAAAAAAACCATCTCCTCCTTGAACCGGATCACCGTTCGGGTTAAGGCGATCCAAATTAAAAACCTTAAGTAAGGTAGTTTGCTCTACATCGTCTGGCAAGGGCACCGAAGAACCTGCTGCTGCAGTAATATAATTTACCGGAGAAGGGTTTGAGTACAAAATATTTAATCTGAAATCATTTTGTTCCAGCCTAAATGCGCCTGTACTATAAATGTTTTTCATCATCAAATCCCATATTGGTCGTGTTACATTTACGATAGGACTTTTAAGCATTTTTACTATCAAACTCTGGCTTGAACCTGCATTTGTGTTATTGGTATTTGTAGTATTATTCCCTACAGTAGCATCTACTCCATCATTTGCAAATTCTCCTACCTGAAAAATTCTTCCTCCTACCGTATACTGGTATGCAATGGCTAAGACTTCATCATTATTTAAACGTTGATTTAATGAGATATACCCTAATTGTGCATTTAAAGTATACTCACTAGCGCTCAATTTTCTTGCGTTTTCTAAAATAGCGTAATCGAGTCCTTCATTAAAACCGGAGATTGCACCAATAAATCCTTGTTGCACAGTAGATACTTGCCTAACTGCTTGCGACATAGCACCTCCAGAACCAATCGCCGTTGGGTTCAGGTCATTGTTTTTATTATCAGGAAAAGCTTCTCCCCCTGTATTAAACAAAGAAGGTGGTATATTAAAATTACCATCAACAGGGGATTCACCTATATCCTGAAGCGCTACAATGTTTCGGGCATTGGTAAGTGTTTGTGCGTTAGTTGCTCTGTTGGTAACCCATACTTCAACTCTGGTAACCTGAACGTTATTATTAATAAATGGATAGCTAGCCAGGGACTTATCATAAGTGTCCCTAAAATAATGAGATAAGAAAAAATGTCGGTTTTCGTCATAATCTAAAGCAAAAAGCTCAAAATCTTCAACTGTTCCTCCTCCTTCTACATTAACAGACTTTGTTTCGGATCTTTGCTCAGAAAACACCCCTGTAATTGTTGTTCTGCCAAATTGCAGTCCCATTTTGACTCCAAAAAGACTTTGCGCTCCTTGAATCAATGAACTATTTAAAGGCATACTCACGTTTCCTACTTCGATGCTTTGAATTATATCATCTTCGGTAGGTGTATATTCTAATTTTAATTGATTTTGAAAGTCAAAAGTAGACTCTGTATCATAATTAGCGGTTACTTTTAATCTTGTACCTATCTTACCCAACAGGCTTAAACTAATTCTTTGGTCAAAATCAAAAGTAAAGTTACTTCGGTTACGAGGTGAAAAAGCGGGGTTATCCTGTTTTGTATACAACAGCCCCAGATCCATTTCTACAGATCCCTGTGGAATGATTTCTATTTCTGTCCCTCCAAAAATAGATTCGAAAAAATTAGAATTAACATAAAAAATAGGAAGTAAATTTTTACGTTTTTCTTCGCTACCATCTTTTTTACCACTAAAAGCTTCTATTTTTTCTTTAAAATAAGATCTTCTTTGCTCTTCTGCTACTAATTTTTCAAATTCTGAAGGAGTTAAAAAAAGTGGATATCTTACATTAAAATCCCCGAGCATTTCTCTGTAAATATATCTGTTGGTTATAGGATCATATTCGTATTTGGTTATAATACTATTAGGATCTGGTAAAGAAAGTTCTCCTAAAGAATATGTAGTGCTTGTAGAATCCCGAACAGTTTCGTTATCCTGCGCAAATAACACTCCACTATAAAGTGTTGCTAAACATACTAATATCTTAAAAAAATTAAAGCCTAAATGATTTGATGAACCCAATGTTATTATAAGTTTTTTAGTGCCTGTTTAATAATATTTTCAACTGTTTCTTTGGGGGTTTGTTTCAGAACTTTATCGACGACTTTTTCTGCAAGTTTTCGATTAAATCCTAAAGTTTCTAATGCAGATAACGCTTCATTTTTATTAGTATTGCTTTGAGACACTGAAACTTCATCGATATTATAAACTTTAAGAATTTTATCTTTTAAATCTATAATAACACGTTGTGCTGTTTTAACACCAATCCCTTTGATGGATTGAATTGTAGCAACGTCATTAGATGCTATTGCTTCTTTAACCTGATCGGGGTGTAATGATGACAACATGGTTCTGGCAGTACTTGCCCCTATTCCTGAAACAGAAATCAAAAGTCTAAAAATCTCTCTTTCAGATTTTTCGGCAAAACCAAATAAGGTATGAGAATCTTCTTTTACCTGAAGGTGTGTGTATAGCTGTAACATTTCTCCTTCGGGAATCAAAGAAAAAGTATGCAGTGAAATATGTAATAAATACCCTACTCCTCCACAATCTATTACAACATCAGTTGGATTTTTTTCAACAAGCCTCCCCTTGATATGTGTGATCATTTGTTAAGTTGATGTTAAGCAATCAAATGTAATAAAATTATACTATATATAAAGGATAAAAAAAGCCCGCTTTAAAAACATAGTATTTAAAACGGGCCAGATTCATTATATTTTTTGAATATGATTAATTATCTCTTATCCTTTTAAATATCTTTGGATACCAACGATAATTGCAACTGTCTTTTTTCTTTTTCTTGTGCATCAATGACTGCTACTGCTGCCATATTTATCATTTCTTCTACGCTTGCTCCTAATTGAAGTATATGCACTGGTTTTCGCATTCCCATCATAATTGGCCCTATGGATTCTGCATTATTAATTTCGCTTAATAATTTATAATTACTGTTTGCCGAGTCCAGATTAGGAAACACTAATGTGTTTACTTTTTGCCCATTTAATTTTGAAAACGGAAACTTGCTCTTTCGCATTTTCCTGTTCAACGCAAAATTCATTTGCAATCCCCCATCTACCATTAGATTGGGATAGTATCTGTGTAAATACGCTACTGCTTCTTGTACTTTTAAAGCTGTTGGATGTTTTGAGGATCCAAAATTGGCATAAGAAACCATTGCTATCACAGGCTTAACCCCAAACATTTCTACTGTTCTGGCGGTCATTTGCGCTATTTTTGCCAATTCTTTAGCCGACGGATCTATATTGATAGAAGTATCGCTTATAAACAGAGGTCCTTTATCTGTCATCATTACGTTCATAGCTGCTATACGGGTAGCTCCTTTTGCCAATCCTATAAGTTCGAGCATTGGCTTGACCACGGTAGGATAGCTTCTGGAGTATCCGGAAAGCAAAGCATCTGCATCTCCTTCATTAACCATCATCGCTGCAAAATAGTTGCGTTCTCTCATCAACTTTTCTGCATCATAAAGAGTGACTCCTTTGCGCCTATGGGTTTCCCAATATTTTTTTGCATACTTATTTTTACGACCACATTCTTCATCTGCCTTAGGATCAATTATATCTACTCCTTCCGGATCAAAATCAATTTCATGCATTAATTCTAATATGATATCTTTACGTCCTAATAAAATCGGAAAAGCGATACCTTCTTCTTTTACGGTTTGTGCAGCTTTTAACACATCCAGATGATCCGCTTCTGCAAAAACCACTTTTTTAGGGTTTGTTTTGGCTCTATCCAATAATAATCTTACCAGTTTATTATCATTGCCCATTCGCTCCAGCAATTCATCTTCATATTTTTCCCAGTCTGTAATTGGTGCTGTTGCCACACCGCTTTCTATAGCTGCTTTTGCTACGGCAGGAGGCACTTTTGCTATCAATCTGGGATCAAATGGTTTTGGAATTATATATTCTTTACCAAAATTAAGTCGTGTTTCGCCGTATGCTATATTTACTTGTTCCGGAACAGGTTCTTTAGCTAATTCAGCTAGTGCTTTTACGGCTGCCATCTTCATCTCTTCGTTAATTACTGTAGCTCTTACATCCAGAGCTCCCCTAAAAATAAAAGGAAATCCCAGTACATTATTTACCTGATTAGGATGGTCACTTCTACCAGTGGCCATTATAATATCTTTACGGGTCTTTATTGCCAGGTCATATTCGATTTCCGGGTCTGGATTTGCCATTGCAAAAACAATAGGATCGTTTGCCATAGACACCAACATATCCGGAGTTACTAAATTAGCCATAGATAAACCAACAAACACATCTGCATTTTTCATTGCTTCTTCTAATGTGTTCAGATCCCGATCTGTTGCAAATTCTGCTTTTTCAGAGGTAAGGTTGTCCCGGTCTTTTCGTATCACTCCTTTGCTATCGGTCATTACAATGTTTTCAGGATTTGCCCCAAAAGCTTTGTATAGTCTGGTACATGAAACTGCGGCAGCTCCTGCTCCACTAATCACTATACGAACTTCTTCGATCTTTTTTCCTGTAATTTCTAATGCATTTAATAAAGCTGCGGCAGAAATTATGGCTGTCCCGTGTTGGTCATCATGCATTACTGGTATATCCAGTTCTTCTTTTAATCTCCTTTCGATTTCAAAAGCTTCAGGGGCTTTTATATCTTCGAGATTGATTCCTCCAAAGGTTGGCGCTATATTTTTAACAGTTTCAATAAAAGCATCTATATCTTTAGTGTCTACTTCTATGTCAAAAACATCTATGTCTGCAAAAATCTTAAAGAGTAATCCTTTACCCTCCATTACTGGTTTTGAAGCTTCCGGACCAATATCTCCTAGTCCCAAAACAGCTGTCCCGTTAGATATTACAGCTACCAGATTTCCTTTTGCTGTATATTTATAAACATCCGATTTTTTCTTCTCAATTTCTAAACAAGGCTCTGCTACACCTGGAGAATATGCCAAAGACAAATCTCTTTGGGTCGCATATTTCTTAGTAGGAACTACTTTAATTTTACCCGGGGTAGGCTTGGCATGATATACTAAGGCCTCTCTTCTTTTACTTTCGATACTCATACTTTATCAAGATAAATTTGTGAATGCAAAATAAACGTAAAATGCACATTTAGCATATACAAAGGTACAAGTCTATACGAGATGCAGAAATTAATGTGAAAGAATCTTCTGAAAAAACAGAAATCAATAGTCTGAAATATGTTCATGAGGATATGCTTTCCATAAATATATTTTGTTTTCGAGGCAAACTATGTAAAATTAGCTCCTCAATGAGGGATTAAAAAAATATTGTTATGCTTTTCACCTGTATCATTCATTTTCAAAAAATATCTCGTCGGGATGAACCAATTTATTTAATTTATCCTTCAGGTTTTGAGGCAAAAAGCTTAACCCCAATTGATAAGAAGCATTCATCCAACCAAATCCTCCATCTGGCACATATTTAAAATCAGATCCTACATTACCATATTCTACATCTATTTTATAGGTTCCCCGAACGACATCAAACTTTTCTGGAATTACACCGTTATACTCTATAGCGTTTATAATTATCATCCATAACCATCTATATACAAGTTCCTCTGCCAAATCCTGATATCCATAATTGAGTAATCCTCTCCAGATCATTATTTGATGTGGAGCCCAACCAAATGGGTAATCCCATTGGCGTTTTGGAGCATCTTCTGGAACATCATTAAGCGAGGAACTGGAACTTCCTGCAATACCGAACTTACATTTTAACTTAGGTAATAAATGGTTTATAATCCTTTTTGCCTGATCTGCTGTGCATAAATTTGCCCACAGAGGATAAAAACCTGTTGCAGATTCAAAACTAGTTATGTTTTTCTTTTTCAGGTTATAATCGGCATAACTACCTGTTTTTGCGTTCCATAAATATTTATTCATCAATTTCGTTCTATGAGCAGCCTTATCATTCCAGTACTTAGAGGTTAATTTTTTTGCTTTATAGATAAATTGATCTTCAAAAAACTCTTTAATAATATCTGCCAGATCTTTTTCATACTTATACAACAATGCGTTCAGGTCTACTGTGGCTAGGTCTGCACATATCTCTTCTAACCTATAGGTTGTATCATGACCGCTTTCTCTAACGCTTCTGTCGTGTAAAAAATACTTATCTAATTCTTGATTCTCTATTTCTCTTTGCAAGTATTTTTGTTTAAACTCTTTGATAGATTGAGAGTCATTTTTTTTGTATTTTTTTAAAATATAATCATAATGTCCCTCTTCTGCTTCGGGGGGAATCCCGATACCTTCTGCATAAAATCTATTCAATCCGTTTGACACAAGTCTTTTTCCTGGTTGCATCCAAACGGTTTCATATTCATAAACAGCGGCTTTTACACATTCTTTTAACCAGTCTACAGGTATTTCATTTTTATATTTTTTATAATACTCTATAACCATAGAAGTGTAAAAAGGTGGTTGAGTTCTGGTTAAATAATAGCTTCTGTTAGCGTTTAAAATTTTACCATAATTTCTAATTTGATATGTAAAGTTATCTATCATTCCTTTGGCTAGCTCTTTTTTATCATCTATCAATAACCCTATATTAATAAAGTAGCTATCCCACCCATACATTTCATTAAATCTTCCTCCCGGAACCAAAAACGGCACAGCACTCTTTTGATGGCCATCATTGGTTAATCCTAACCCCAAAATCCCTGGTCTGTTATTAATAGACCTTACATATTCTGGGGTTATTTTTTCTGGAAGGATTTCTAATATTATTCCATCAATTTCTTTGGTGATCTCTTTATAATACTTATAAGATTCTTGATCCCCATAAGGTATATATAGTCGTTTTTCTTTTGTATTGATTTTATCATCTAATAGAATTTTCTCAATACCGCTCTTATCCAACCTCCTAGTTAATCTATCCCAATAAAACTTTTTTATCATTTTAGAGATCCTAATACCAGGTTGTTCTGTAACATTTGCTATTGATATTTCTACGACTCCTTTATGGTCTTCTTTTGCCAGTTTTAGTTCCTGAAGCAAATTAGACAAATGATATGTCCCCTCGATGACATGAATTTCGTCATTAACCGTATGTATTTTAAATTTTTTTGGACCTCGATCTTCTACTGTAATTTTCTTGTCCTGATCTGTATCTTCTTGCTGAAGAAGATCTTTTAAAACAGATTCTTTATATATTTTAATTTGCATTTTTTTTAGTGATCCTGTTTAATACCCATAACGATATGGATAATAGTACCATTGGCACTAGTGTGTAGTAAAAAGCTTTTTGCGCTCCCAGATTTTTAAACAACCATCCTGTCATTGTGGAACCTAGTGTACCTCCCAATGCCGAAAAAATAACAATCAGACCAGTCATAGGGCTATGCATTTTTTTTGGCAATGCACTTAAAACTGTAGAGTTAAGCAAAGGATATATTGGAGCAATAAACATTCCTATTATTGGAAAAGCATAGCCTAATAAGGGGATATCTGATATGTTTTCTATCGCACCTATTTCTGTATCTATAGTATTGGGCAAAACAAAAACTACCATTAGCATGGCAATAGCAATACAGGTGATTAAAATATAAAACCATGAAAAATATTTCGACAGTATTCCTGCTACTATTCTTCCTACTGCCAGAGATAAGGCAAAAATACTTGCCATCATGATACTAACATTAGGAGGTAATTTTAATACTCGTTTATAAAAAGTAGGTAACCATGTCATTATTCCTTGCTCAATCATAACAAACAAAAATGCGCTGCATATAAATACGATAACAGACATTTTTGCACAAAGCATAATCATTTGTTTAACATCATCTTTAAGGTTTGCCCCCGGTATTTCTGTTTTTTCATCAAAATCTGTAAAATACAGAAATATAAAAGAGGTTACACCTAACCCGGAAAGCAACCAATAGACCTGTAACCATGCATTGGGATCACCAGCACTATTAAATGCAGGGAATATAAAATATGCCAAAGCAATCCCTATCATAAAAACCCCTTCTATACTACTCATCAAGCTATTATGCTCTTCTGATGTACTTGTAACCAATCCTATAACCGAGTACACTGATACTTTAATTAATGCAAAAGAAGCCCCAATTGCCGCAAATAAAAATTTAGCAGCCCAAAAAGAGTTCCCGTAATACATAACTATACAGGCTACAACAGATATCAACAGCCCTGTTAATATTGCTTTTTTATATCCTATTCTGGGAAGAAAAGATGCTATTAGAAATGACACAATTGCAATTGGCAAATCTTTAAACCATTCTAAAGTACTTGCCTGTATTTCATCTATATTATAGTTCTCTAAAGATTTTAAAATTACAATTCCTACACTATTAAGCAAGATTGCAAAAATGAAATAGTTAAGAAATAAAGATGTTTTTATGAGTAAACTTTTCATTAGTCTAAAATTTATTTAAGGAATTTCCTAATGTAAAACTGCCCGAATAGTACGAGCAGTTTACTAAGCTCTATCCAAATAAACACTTAAAAATCTAATGCTACTGACAATCTATAAGCTCTTCCTAAAATTGGTCTGGCTAAAAAGACATCATCATTTGCATTAGTAGTTCCTCTTGGGTTTCCTTCGGTCAACCCTATTTCATTAAAAAGGTTAGAGGCATCTAATCCAAACCTCAGATTATCTACTTTGTAATATGCTCCTGCATTAAAAACATTAAAAGCCGGAAGTTCTGTAGTATTAGCTTCATCTTGATACTTCTTCCCGAAATATGATAACTGCGTATATAGCCCTAAGTTTTTAATAACTTCTATCTGTGGTCTTATCGTAAAATATATTTTAGGAATTCTTCTTGCACTATTTCCATCAAAATCAAAGGTGCTTCCATCGGCATTTGTCCCTGCAAACCCATCATATTCTGGTTTTTGAACAGTAATATTCGTGTCAATTGAAAAAGCTCCGTATTTAGCATTAGCTTCAAGCTCAAGGCCTACATTATTTACATCTGCAAATTTGTTTTCTGAAGTACCATCTGCCAAAATATCTGCAAAAGCAATATTATCCATACTCATATAAAAGAGGTTGGCAAAAATACCGATGTTTGATGTAGAGTATTTAAACCCTAATTCTGATTGATCAACTTCAGTAATTTCTAAAGTGTTTAGATTTGATGCATTGTCATAGTAGGCTTCTTCTATCGGCGATCTAAATCCATGACTATACCTTCCATAAATAGCTGTTTTATCATTAAACTTATAGTTTAACGCTGTGGTATAGGATAGTTCTTTTACATCATACGTCCAGTAGGTATAAGGATTACCATCTACAACAGTCAGAGCATCATCTGCTGTATTATTATCTAACAAGCCTAAATCTGTTGAAAAAAATCTGGCATTATCGCGATATCCAGAATAAGCATCATCATCATATCTTAGTCCAAAATTAGCTGTTAAGTTTTCAGAAAAATTAATTTCTGTATCTACATAGAGAGCATTTAATTTTCCTTTGGTTTGTGCATCTCTCTCTAACCATGTAATACGCTCTACTCCATTATATGTTCTTGAAACACCTGTACTGGCATCTACAAGGTTTACTAATCTAGGATTATCTGATACATCTACAATATAATTACTCCAGTTCCAATATTGGTTTGATTTCCAGTTAGAATAATAGTATCCCAGAGTTATATTTATATTTTTAAAATCAAATGAAAAAGCAAGGTTGTTTGCAAAGTTAGACATGTTTTTATCGATCGACCAATGATCTGCTCTCATTACCAAAGCATTTGGGCTTAATAATTCCCCATTGTCTACATATCTATATTCTGCATTTGCAGCATCTGTTAAAGGGAACTGTGTTGTTCCTGTAGCAAAATCTGCTTGGGTATTAGGTCCGCCGGTACTAAAAATAGCATTATAATTCAAATCTATAACTGTATTTCTAAATGTATTTTTTACCGAAACTACATCAGAGACGTTGTATTTAAATTCTCCTCCTACTGCATCTACATTTGGATTCACACCATCCTCAAGATCTCTTTCAAAAAAACCTCCTCCAATTTGGGGCACTCGTAGTCTACTAAAATTCCTTGATGCTAAGGTTCCATAATTAGCGTCGAATCCTTCAAACTCTTTTGGTTTTCCACTACTGTCTCCTCGCAGAGGTATTGGAAGAAGGAAGAGGTTTCTATCGTTTAGTTTTTTGTAATTGATTCTGGCATATCCTTTGTCAAACTTATAAGTAAGATTAAATTTCATTTGCCCTCCTTTATTAGCTTCGAATCCCGGATTCCTAATTCCTTGATCTACTCTATAAAATCCACCAATGTTGAAAAATAATTTATCTTCGATCATTGCTCCACCTATATTGAGATCTGTTCTAAAAAGACCATAATCCCCTACAGTCATTTTAGCTCTTCCTCTTAGTTCATTCTGACCTGTTTTGGATATAAAATTTATGATCCCTCCTGGGGCATTAGTAGCAAAAACAGATGCTGATCCTCCTCTAATAGCTTCCATTCTGTTTACTGTCTCATCTAATCGGTACCAATTATCTGCATTTCCAAATTGTAAGGCTCCATCTTCAAAAACAGGTAATCCATCTTCCTGAATCTGAACAAATTCATAAGCTCCTGCTGAGGGTATTCCTCTTGCAAAAAGGTTATTCCCTACTTCACCCCCAGAAGATTCAACAACAAACCCTGGTATAGATTGCAATAAATCTGCGGTGCTTTGCGGTGCTTTTTGCTCCATTTCTTTTACGCCCATTGTGGTTATGGCTACACTAGATTCTAATTTGCTTCTGGGGTTAGAAGCTCCTGTAACTACAATCTCATCTAACGACAGTAAATCTTCTTGTAGTACTACATCTTTTACTACATTTCCTGACATAGTAACCTCTTCTCTTACAGTTTTAAACCCAACCGCAGAAATTACCAAAGTATATGTCGCATTCGCTTCCAGATTACTAATTACATAGTTCCCGTCAAAATCTGAAGTTGCACCTCTATGGGTTCCTTCTAGTAAAATATTAACTCCAATTACTGGTACTCCTCTACTATCCTTTATTGTCCCCGATACACTTCTATTTCCTTGAGCAATAGAATCCCCTATTCCAAAAATCAAGAAAAGAATTATACATAGTTTTGTTCTCATAATTATAATAATTTAGTTCTGTGCAATTTCACAAAACCTTATTAATAATTTAATATTTCTTTGTGCCTTAATTCTTTCGAAAACGTTTTCGATTAAATCGAAAACGTTTTCGAAAGAATTATTTTTTTTGGCTCAAAACTCCATTTTATTACAACTTTTATTGTTTTCTTAACATTAAAATACAGATTTAATTGCAAAAATGTTAAAAACGAACCAACAACCAACCTGTTTTATTTAACTATAAGTCAAACTATTACAAATCACCTTTTTATTAAGAAATCTATAAGAGTTTTGGAATAGAACTTATTAGCTTCTATCTAGTATATCATTATGAATATAAAAATTTTGTTTTTTAAAATTAGTTATATTTTATACCTTAAATCGTATATTTAATATCTATAACATATACATGAAAGTTACAACTCTGAAAGATATCGCTATTGAATTAGGAATCTCTGTTGCTACGGTATCCAAGGCTTTAAAAGACTATCCAGATGTAAACAAAGCTACCAAAGAAAAAATTATTCAGACTGCCAGAAAACTAAATTATTCTCCTAACCAATTGGCAATTAACTTAAGAACTAAACAAACAAAAACGATTGGAGTAATAATCCCGACTACTGTACATCATTTTTTTTCTAAAGTTATTGATGGCATCATTGAAGAGGCAGAAAAAAAAGGATATCTGGTGATTATTCTCCAATCGAGTGAAAAATTATTTCTTGAAAAGCTACAAGTAAATCTATTAATTGACAAACGAGTAGACGGTATATTAATGTCACTTTCTAACAAGACAAATGAGTTTGTTCATTTAAAAAAGATATTAAGCAGAAATATTCCTTTAGTGCTTTTTGACAAAATAGAGCCTTCAATACAATGTTCTAAAGTACGTATAGATGATGAGAAGGCTGCTTATGATGCTGTTTCTTATCTTATTTCTAAAGGATATAAAAAAATTTCGCATTTTAGAGGAGATTTAAACCCTAAAATTTCTAATGACCGGTTTAATGGTTATAAAAAAGCTTTAGAAGATCACGAAATCATATACGACCCATCATTGGTGTATATATGTAACAATAATACAGATTTTGAAGATGGATATAATAATGCTAAAAAATTAATGCAAGAAAACCCAGAGGTAGATTCTATCTTTACCATAACCGATTTGGTCGCTATTGGTGCTATCAAATATTTTAATGAAAATAAAATCAAGATTCCCGAAGATGTAGCCGTTTTTGGTTTTAGTAACTGGTTTATGTCTTCTGTTGTCTCTCCAACCTTAAGCACAGTCAACCAACCAGCACATGATATGGGTGTCGCAGCTACCGAAATTTTATTAAATGAGATCGAACTCAATAAAAACAACGAACCTAGCATCCATAAAGAGGTAATTCTTCCTACTCAGCTTATTTTTAGAGAGTCTTCTTAATTATTTTTTCTCTACCCCATGTTTATATATGGTGGTAAATTAAAACATTATAATGTTTTAGGTATATATTTTTTTAGACTTACATCTTCTGTTATTGATTTATAAAGCTTATCGTTAATTGATTGTTTAATTATTGTAATATTTTCTTAAATCAAAAAAATATTACAATAATTAAACAATCATAAATCAAAAATGAATAATTTTGTAATTCAATTTTTAATCAGGTGAAAAGATTAAAACACTGCTTTTCTAAGCACCTTTTAGTTTTACTTATCCTATTTCCTTTTATTACAGGAAGTTCCTTTTCATTACAAGATGATCCGGGATATGCTGTATTAAATTCTTCAACACATTTTAAAAAAATTGAAAGTGCAGGAAATTTCACTACTGTACACGGGCTTCTTTCTTTAGAAAAACAGTTATTTTTTTCAGAAACAGAGATAGAAACAGAAACAGAGATAGAAACAGAAACAGAAGAGGAAATACATTTTCCTTCTTATTTTAATTTTACCTCTTTATATACCTGGCTATCCTATAATAGTCTGATTACCCAAAAGAATACGTATAATTTTGTTACTACAGCGCACAGGGTTCCTCTTTATGACCTGTATTGTTCCCGAAAAGATCATCTTTCCTAAAAACGCACTCTAGTTTTACTTATTTGCCAAAGTTTACCCCGGCAACATTTACTTTTTATTTTACTTAAAAAAAATATTAATGAAGCAACAAAGCATTGACTTTGATGAACAGCTCGTTCTTCATAGTCTAAAGCATTATTTGCCCGCACAAGCTCCACTAAAAGACTTTGTGCACCATAACACCTTGCACGCTTTTCAAGAATTCTCCTTTTTTGAAGCTTTGCAAAAAGCAAACGCAACTTTTGGATATAAAACAGCTCTTTCATTACATGAATATCGCAAACTGTATAATGATGGCATTATTAATCCTGAGATTTTAAAAGACATGATCCATAAACATAAAGATGAAAACACATTTGTTTATTGGGAATCTTTAGTTTTTGATCAAAGCCTGTATAATACCGTACATCCTGAAATAGGAAAATTACGAGCCTTCTGGAAAAACCATTTTAAGATTGATTTGAATATGTTGGTACATCCCAAATTATTCAAATTAACAGGGGCCTATCTGGATCAGGGAGTTTCAGAAAAACGATTCCCATACCCTGATAAGACATTATTGGGTGCTGTTCGTGCTTTACAACAAAATAGTATGGTTTCTGTTTTTCGATCCGATAAAGTTATTGCTTTTCTAAACGACCCTAAAACTACCATCACAAGCTTATTGGCATATATTGTGGGAGATTTGGCTTTTTATGAGCAGTATTTGTTTGATCAACAATTTGCACATCCCGGTTGGTCTGGAATGGTAGCTACTATTGAAGTACAACCCCATACGTTACTCGATCCACGAAAAGTGACTCTTCATGATTTTATTTTTCTTGAATTACTTTTGGAAATAGAAGCTTTGGATCAAAATATAGGGCTTGACAAATTTCCTTTAAGTGGCGAAATCAAATTAGATAATCCAACATCCTTATTTAAGCATATAAAGGTTGATCCCTACTGGAAAGTAGTCACTATATGGCAAGAAGCCCTGGAGTGGAGCTATCACAGCCAGGTTCTGCAAGGACTGGTGCTATCCAAAACAGACACAAAATCGATTACCCCAAGTTTTCAAGCATTTTTTTGTATTGACGACAGAGAGGAGTCTATACGACGACATTTAGAACAAGCTGTGCCAGATTGTGAAACATTTGGCACACCGGGGCATTTTGGTATGGTAGCAATGTATCAACCCGACTCTGGTAAGTTTTACACTCAGGTTTGCCCTGGCTCCCTTAGCCCAAAACACTTAATTAAGGAAGAAGGAAGAACTACAAAAAACGGTAAAGACATTCACTTTCACAAAGGATCGCACAGGCTCTTTACCGGATGGTTATTATCTCAAACTATTGGGTTTTGGTCTGCGGTAAAACTATTTTTCAATCTTTTTAAGCCTCAGGTTTCGCCAGCGCACTCATCTGCTTTTGAACACATGGAACATGCTTCCAGACTTATTATCGAAAACAAAAACAATGACACAGAAAATGGTTATAAGATAGGGTACACTGTTGAAGAAATGGCAGAAATAGTATCTGGTTTATTAAAAAGCACTGGTTTGACCACCAACTTTGCTTCGTTGATCTACTTGATTGGTCATGGAGGCAGTAGTACCAACAATCCCTATTATGCAGGATATAATTGTGGTGCTTGTTCTGGCAGGGCAGGTTCTGTTAATAGTCGTGCCGTTGCAGAAATGGCAAACCGAGAAGATGTAAGAGCAGCTTTAAAGGGTAAAAATATACAGATACCAGAAACCACCTGTTTTATAGGCGGGTTACATGATACTACTCGTGATGAAATAAAATTTTATGATGTTGAGTCTCTTTCGCAAAAGCATAAAGAAACGCATGCATTACATGTCCCGAAATTTGAAAAAGCTTTATCCTATAATGCCAAGGAACGTGCCAGACAGTTTTTACTTACCAATATAAAACGAGATGCTGTCAAAGTGCACAAAGATGTAAAAAACAGATCTACCGCACTTTTTGAGCCCAGACCAGAACTAAACCATTCTAATAACACTTTATGTATTGTAGGGCGCAGATCTTTGACCAAAAACATTTTTTTGGATCAACGTGCTTTTTTAAACTCCTATGATTATGAGCAGGATGTATACGGGGTTCAGCTTAAAGGAATTTTGCAAGCTGCAACTCCTGTTTGCGGAGGGATTAATTTAGAATATTACTTCTCCAGAGTAGATAATGAAAAATTAGGTGCTGGGTCAAAATTACCCCATAATGTTATAGGTCTTTTTGGGGTCGCCAACGGAATAAAGGGAGATTTGCGCCCGGGGTTACCGTCTCAAATGATAGATGTACACGCTCCTTTGCGATTAATGATGATCGTAGAACACTATCCGGAAATTGTTTTACAAATTATTGAAAAAGATAAAAAACTATCCGGGTGGTACTATAAAGAGTGGGTTAAACTGGCTATAATACACCCAGAAACAAAAACAATTTATTACCTGTTTAAAGGGGAATTAAAAAAATTAGAAAAAATGGCTCACCCGATCAAATCGATTACTGATCTGGAATCTGTTTTTGAGAATAATTCTTCCAATTTACCTGTTTATCAACTTAATATAAACTAAAAATGGAAAACCTATTGCCTATATTTTTATTAATTCCATTTTCAGGATTAGTAATTAGCCTTCTCTTTCCCGAAACCAAAGAAAAATGGATTAGTACCACTATTCTTATTGCAATGGGATCGTATGTCTTGTTTACCACTGCCTTTGTTTTAGTTTGGCTATGGAAAGATGTGGATTCTCTAAACATTAAAGAGATATCCTTGTACAATTATGGCGATTATAACTTCTTTATTGATTTTTATTTTGATAAAGTATCTGCTGTTTACCTTCTGTTTTCGGGGGTCTTATCGTATCTAATTGCACTTTATAGCAGAGTATATCTACACAAGGAACCAGGATACAAGTGTTTTTTTACCACCTTTTTACTGTTCTTTATTTCTATCCAAATTATAGTTCTAGCAGGAAATTTTGAAACTCTGTTTATTGGTTGGGAAATTCTGGGTGTATCCTCCTTTTTATTGATTACATACTATCGCCATCGTTATTTACCTGTACGCAATGGATTAAAAGTGTTTTCTATATATCGAATTGCAGATGTGGGTATTTTAATAACCATGTGGTTAAGCCATCATTTATGGCATGAAAACATTACTTTTGAACAGTTAAACAACTCGCAACTAGTAGCAGAACATTTAACTTTACATCCCCGTACAGGGATCATTATATCTCTTGCTATACTTTTGGCAGCAAGTGTAAAATCTGCTCAATTTCCATTTTCATCCTGGCTGCCCAGGGCTATGGAAGGTCCAACACCATCCAGTGCTATTTTTTATGGCTCGATTGCAGCTCATATCGGGGTATTTTTATTACTGCGTACGGCTTCTTTTTGGCAACAAATCTTTATTATAAAAGTTATTGTCGTTGTGCTGGGAATTATAACCGCTATCGTGGCTACAATTTCTTCTCAAGTACAATATTCTGCCAAGGCCCAGATAGCATATTCCTCTGTTGCCCAAATCGGAATCATTTTTATAGAAGTTGCCCTGGGCTTAGAAACCATTGCGTTAATTCATTTAGTAAGCAATGCTTTTTTAAGAAGCTATCAATTATTGATTAGCCCATCTATGGTAACATATTACATTAGGGAACAGTTTTACAATTTTGTGCCTTATGAGGAAAAACAAAAAAGTAACTGGCGTATAAAAAAGGAGGTCACCTTATATCTAATAGGGCTAAATGAGTGGAAATTAGATCAGTTTCTTTACAAAGTTTTTTGGAGCCCTGTAAAACGTTTAGGTAAACCATTAACCTATTTTCAACCAAAAACAGTAGTACATGTAAGTTTGGCAATATTGCCTATTCCTTTCTTTTTTGTAACAAACCAAATTGGTTTTACAAGTATCCTGCATCGTATTTTACCTGTTACCATTGCCGGGTTAGCCCTGCTTATGGTTATTCGTACATTTTCAGAACGTAAAAACCCGTTATTGGCCTGGACAATGTTGTCTTTTAACCATGTTTGGGTTTTACTGGCGATATCTTTTAACGATACTTTTAATACCTGGGATACTACTTTCTATTTATCCGGAATACTACTTTGCGGAGTTATAGGTTTTTATATACTCTACAAACTATCTAAAAAGGAAAAATTTGATTTAAATGATTTTTACGGACTAGCTTTTAAAAGAAAAAACACTGCTTTTTGGTATCTGTTATGCTCCTTAGGATTAATGGGGTTTCCTGTTACCACTACTTTTTTGGGAGAAGACTTGTTATTTATGCATATTGAAAAAGAACAGCTTTTACTCGCATCCTTAATCTCTTTCAACTTTATACTTACCGGCATTAGTTTAATGAGAATGTATGCCCGGATTTTTATGGGACCTGTTAATGATCCTGAAATTACCGTTGCCAGACGGTCCTCATAACTTAATATTAAAACAAACTAGATTTTAACAAAATGAATACAAAACAAAATATTAAAATCCCTGCCGATGGATGGCAGGGATTCAGAGAAAATTTTAAAACAGATGCTATTTCCGGATTTATTGTCTTTTTATTAGCGTTACCATTAAGTCTGGGTATAGCTAAGGCTTCTGATTTTCCTCCGGTAATGGGGCTTTTAACTGCTATTGCAGGCGGTGTTTTGGTTAGCTTTATTATGGGATCCAGACTAACTATAAAAGGACCTGCTGCTGGTTTGATCGTTATTGTTGCAGGTGCAGTTGCCGAATTTGGGCATGGAGACATTGTTTCTGGTTGGAAACTTGCTCTTGGTGCCATGGTTGTTGCAGGTATTGTACAAGTCCTTTTTGGGATATTAAAATTAGGCAAATTAGCCGATTTCTTTCCCCTATCTGCCATTCATGGTATGTTGACGGCTATCGGGATTATCATTATCGCAAAACAAATTCCTGTTTTACTAAATGATGATCCATTGTTAGCCAAAGGAATGGGACCTATAAAACTGTTACTAAATATCCCAAAATTTGTCATGAATCTTGACCCTAAGGCAGCAATGATTGGTATAATTAGTTTAATAATCATGATGGGCTGGCCATATATCAAGTCCAAAAACATTAAAATGATCCCTGCTCCTTTAGTCGTCTTACTATTCGCCATTCCTGCCGAGTTATTTATGCATTTTAAAGAAACAGAACCTGATTATGCTTTGGTAAAAATAGGGGGCTTTATAGAAAACCTAAATATAAATGTTAGTTTTTCGGGACTTTCACAAACAGGTACTTTTATAAAATATGTAATTATGTTTGCTTTGGTAGGAACTCTGGAGTCTTTATTAACGGTAAAAGCGATTGATATGCTGGATCCTTTTAAAAGAAAATCAGATATGAACAAAGATCTGATTGCTGTAGGACTTGGTAATGCTTTTGTTGCTATTTTTGGTGGAATCCCTATGATATCTGAAGTTGCAAGAAGTTCTTCTAATGTTAACAATGGCGCAAAAACCCGTTGGGCAAACTTTTTTCATGGTTTTTTTATTTTATTATTCTTAGTGTTGGCATCCCCTATTCTGGAGATGATTCCTAATGCTGCTCTTGCTGCTATGCTAATTACTGTAGGGATTAAACTTGCACACCCTAAAGAATTTGTACATACATTTAAAATCGGAAAAGAGCAACTTGCCATATTTTTGGTTACTATTTTCTTTACTCTCGTTGAAGATCTTTTGATAGGCATTGCAGCAGGAATGGTTCTAAAAATGATTATCCATATTTTTAACGGTACTCCTGTTTCTTCGTTTTTTAAAGCTCCCACAGTAGTCTCTTTTCAAGGAAACAACTACTTAGTTGAAATCAATAAAGCTGCTGTTTTTACTAATTATTTAGGTATAAAACGTAAACTAGAAGAAATCCCGTATGGTTTTAGCGTTACTATTGATTTAAAAAACACCAAATTAGTAGATCACTCTGTAATGGAAAATCTGGAGCATTTTAAACATGACTATGAAAATAATAATGGTGAAGTTAAAATTATAGGTCTTGAAAAACATGTTCCGTTATCCAAACACCCTTTGGCATCCAGAAAAAACAAAGAAGTGATTGTACCATAAAACCAAAGTGCACCACAAATTAATCACAGATTAACAATTTACTGTTTCCTTTTAGAAATGGACCCTGATTTATCTAGGCTTCGATTGTTTCTAATACCGGTTGCTTAAAATATTTATAAAAATGAAAAACCTGTATAGCATATTGATTTTATTATGGATTGCAATGCCAATCCAAGCACAAGAAACCATTCAACACGATCCAAACAGTACTTGGTTTACCCTTTCTAACAGGGTAAACATTAATAAAAAATGGAGTTTTAGCAATGAAATTCATGAACGTTTAGGGGCTTTTTTATCCGAGCAAAATACTTTTATAGAACGACCATCTATAGATTATCATCTAAACAATAATGTTGAGATAAGTCTTGGGTATTCATTTTTGAGCAATCGCATAACCCCCTCTGGTACTAATCTAAAGATCACCACATACGAAAACAATATTTGGGAGCAAGTACTGCTAAAACATAAAATAAGTACCGTGGATATTCTTCATCGGTTTCGACAAGAACATCGTTGGTTTGATGTATTTACAAAAGATAACAACGACAATTTTAACAAAGATGGTGTGGATTTTGCAAACCGTTTTCGTTATCGGTTAACCATGGTACTACCATTAAAAACTTTCGGAAATAAAAAAGTGTTATTCTTACAGGCTTTTGATGAGATCTGGCTACCGCAAACAGATAATCTTATACCAAAAAATTTTTCGAGAAATTGGTTTTATCTTGGGGTTGGCTATAAATTTAATTCTGGCACCAACCTACAACTAGGCTACATGAACCAGTGGGATGTAATTGCTACAGATACCTACAAATCAAAACCTATTATTCAAACTACTTTTGTAAAAAACTTTACACTATAGCTTTAACCTCAATTATCATTAAGCACTACCAAATACTGTTTTAGATCTTATACCAGCCAGGTCTGCAGAAAGACACAATTTATTGAATACTACTATCTAGTTATCTCCTGCACGTTGCAGGAGATAACTTTGTAAAAACATCGATATCTAGCAGGGTGCAGAACACCTATAAGATATTGTTTTTTAACAACTTACTGTTTTTTTTGATTTTATTTTATTTGGGAAAATATTTAGGTAGTTTGGACTTAAAAAAGTAATTTGATTTTGTTATATCAATCCTTTAAGAACCGGATATTTCTGGTTAACCCGGAAAACTTGGTTCTTTTTACCGCAGATTTTTGAAAAACCTTAGAAAATACTTCCTGGGTAATCTCCTCCCAATCTTTTTTAGTCATTTGCAGCAAATCTGGTTTTGGATCAAAAAGTGGTTCGTTATGAGATTTTGAAAAACGGTTCCAGGGACAAACATCCTGACAGACATCACAACCAAACATCCAGTTATCGAACTGTCCTTTATAACTATCCGGAATCTCTTCTTTAAGTTCTATAGTAAAATAAGAGATACATTTACTACCATCTACTACATGAGGCTCTACAATAGCCTGTGTAGGGCAAGCATCAATACAAGCGGTACAGGTACCACAATGATCTGTTACAGGAGTATCGTATTCTAAGTCTAAATCCAGAATTAACTCTGCAATAAAATAAAAAGAGCCTACCTTTTGTGTGAGCAGATTACTGTTTTTACCAATCCATCCCAACCCGCTTTTTGCTGCCCATGCTTTATCCATTACCGGTGCCGAATCTACAAATGCCCTGCCATGTACTTCGCCGATTTCTTCGTTTATAAAATCAAGCAACTGTTTCAACTTATCTTTAATTACAAAATGATAATCGGTACCATAAGCATATTTGGATATTTTTGGGGCATCCCGGTCTTTTTGTTTTTCTAGAGGATAATAATTGAGAAGTAAGGATACTACACTTTTAGAACCTTCAACTAGCTTTGTTGGATCTAGTCGTTTATCAAAATGATTTTCCATATAGCCCATCTGTCCATTCCTGTTTTGATGGAGCCATTTTTCCAGCCTTGGGGCTTCTTTCTCCAAAAATTCTGCTTTGGAAATACCGCATGACAAAAAACCAAGTCGTTTTGCTTCTTCCTTAATGGATTGTGTATATTTACTTTTTAAAATCAATTACATCTATTTCTTTATCTTACAATACCTATACAAGTTATAGATAAAACTTAACCCAATAATACGGTTGGTTTTCTTCATACAAGAGTAATAATCCCTGTAAAAATAGTAAATGCAAAACAGCAATATTATTAAAGTTGTTAATTGTTTTATTTTCTAGTTACTTTTTTGAAAAAAAAATCTTAAAAATAAAAAACATTTAGAAAAAATAGCTTCATTTGTAGTAGTACAATTATCTTTTTTGATATGTCTTTATAAAATATAACACATCCTTTAAATGGATTCGGATATCTGAAAAACCAGAAGTTGCTTTCAGAAGTATCCTACAGAGTTAGGAGCCGGGTTTTTAGTTTAACTTCTTCAAAGGACACACCCCTTCGATTTTATTTTTGTTTAATTCAATACAAAGATTGTTTGCTTTTATTTTGCAATCTTTCTTACTTGTATAATATTTATTATTGTTGAAAAAAAGTTTAAAAACTCAAAAAAAATTTCTCTTTGTTTCAAAATGGGGAGAATCATTAGATCTCGCTTATACTACTTCTTTAGAGGATAATTCTGTTAAAATGTATATTGAAGACAAATCTTCCAGAGAAATTGGTTTTGGATTTGTTAAAAAAGTTAACGACTGGAAAAAACATATAGATTGGGCAGATATTATTATTTTTGATTATACCGGTTTTGGAAAAATTTGTTCTGAATTAAAAGCATTGGGAAAACCAGTTATAGGAGGCACAGAATATACCGACATGCTAGAGCTGGACAGAAATTTTGGTCAAGACCAGCTTAAAAAACATAAAATAAAAACCCTCCCCTATTATGAGTTCAATAATTTTAAGGACGCAATACATTTTGTACAATCACGCCCGGATAGCTATGTTATTAAACCTTCGGGAGAAACACAGGATCTAAAACAGCTTCTGTTTGTAGGAAATGATGATAAAGGGGAAGATGTTATTAGAATCTTAAAAGCTTATGAAAAATCATGGGGGAACAATTTTGGAAATTTTCAGCTTCAGAAAAAAGTAAAAGGAGTAGAAATTTCTGTTGCGGCTTTTTTTAATGGAAATCAATTTATATATCCAATAAATGTCACTTTTGAACATAAAAAACTATTTCCTAAAGAATTAGGCGTATCTACCGGAGAAATGGGTACTAGCATGTTTTGGACAACAGATTCTCCTGTATTTGAAGCTACCTTAAAAAAGTTTGAATCTACCCTTGCTAAAAACAATTTTACCGGTCACATCGATATTAATTGTATTGTAAATGGTAATGGAATTTATCCACTAGAGTTCACTTCTCGTTTTGGATATCCTCAAATATGCATTCAAAGAGCCGGTATTATAGAGCCTATTGGTGAATTATTATATAAAATTGCAACCGGACTAAATTTTAAAATGCAAGTAAAAAAAGGGTTTCAGGTAGGCACATTGATTGTTGTTCCTCCTTTTCCTTATGATGATAAAAAGACTTTTCAACTTTTTTCTAAAGATGCTGTAATTGTTTTTAAGAAAAAAATGACAGAAGGAATCCATCCAATGCATTTAAAAATGATAAATGATGAATGGTTAATAACCGGTAGCATCGGTGCTGCTTTATTAATTACCGGTACCGGGTTAACAATGAAGGATGCACAACGTATGATGAATAACAGAATTAGCAACATTATTGTAAATAATTGCTATTACCGCACAGATATTGGCGACAGATGGCACGAAGATTCTGATAAGCTTTGGTCCTGGGGGCTTCTTTAATTTTTTACCATATTAACCTGACTGAAAATGATATTCAAACACAAAAATAATTTTCCCCAAAGTTTTTTTGAAATCCTGCCAATAGAGTGGCAAGAATCTATTATACCTTATTGGATAGAATATAAGGGGTATGCAAAAATTTATGTTTTAGAAGAAGAAGAAGAGCATATTATTGCAGGAGGTATTGTTTTTTCTATTTGTCCGCCAGATATGACAGATTTTAAAGAAAAAGCAGAAGACTGGTTTGAAAAAGGGCATCTTTATATTGGTTATTTATGGGTAAATCCAGACCGGAGAAATCAAAATTTGGGTTCTGAATGGCTATCCCGGTTAAAAAAACTTGATCCGGATCAAAAATATTGGCTAACAATCGAAGAAGAAAGATTAAAATCATTTTACGAAAAAAACGGGTTTTTAATGATTGAAACCTTAAAAATTGGCAACGATACAGAATGGGTGTACTCTTATGATCCCGTGCAGTAATATAATTATCTAACGCATAAAATAAGGTTTGCTTTTTGGGGTTTTAAGGTAATCAACGGTTTTATCTCTACCGTTTTGTGAATAGTATTGACTTTATATTTTTTTACCATATTACTTATTGTAAGAACCATTTCATACATTGCAAAATTGTTTCCTATACACATTCTTGGACCTGCACCAAACGGAAAATAATGGTCTGAATATTGTTTTTTATCTACATCTATACCAAATCTGTCCGGGTTAAATTGATCCGGATTGCTCCAAAAATCTTTGTGCCTGTGAATTTCAAAAAAAGAAATCAAAATGGTATTTCCTTTTTTGAGTTTAAGATTATTATACACATCGTCTTCTATAACCACTCTATCCGAAAAATAAACCGGAGGGTATAATCGCATTGCCTCTTCTATACATTGTTTGGTATATGTGTATTCAGCAATTTCGTTTATTAGGGATAATCCGTCTTTATCATCAAAAACCTCTGCATACACTCTGTCTTGTATTTCCGGATGCAATGCCAGCAGCATTAGTGTAAAAGTTAATGCATTAGAGGTAGTTTCGTGCCCTGCTACAAAAAGGATAAGTATTTCATCTATTAGCTGTTCGTTATCCATCATACTCCCATCGTCATACCTTGCAGCCAACAACATATCTAATAAATCGTTATACTCTTTATCCGATTTTTTTCTTTCTTCTATAATTGTATTAAGAATATCTCTTGCTTCTTGGGTTAATTTATGGGTATTCTTGATTTTTCCGCTAAGATAAAACCACCACCTTTTATACGGTTGTCGTATTTCTTTAATTAAAGATTTTTGGGCAGTTTCTGTAATATATTGCAATCTAGAAATGGTATTACCCGTATCTGTGTAACTAAAAAGCGATTTTGCTACTACATTAAAAGCAAGATCGCTCATTAAAGGAAAAACATCTATTACCTTATCCACAGTGATTTTATCAGACTCTTCTTGAATCACTTCTTTTATAATATCTATTAACGATTCCAGCTTTTTTTTATGAAATGCTGGTTGGATCAATCGTCTTTGTCGTAACCATTTTTCTCCGTTAGAAGTCAATAAACCTTCGCCAATATATTTTGCCAGGTCTTTTGTTTGCAGATCAGACTTTGCATATTTTTTATGCTGCTTTTGTAACATGTGTTTTGCAAAACCACCATCGCGAGTAAAAATAACCGATTTACCCGGTCCAATTTTCACTTTAAAAACATCCCCGTATTTTTGAAAGTTTTCATGATGAAAAGGGAGTGGGTTTTTAAGTATACGACCTGCATTTTTAAGCACTTTAAAAAAGGAAACTGTAGATAGGTTATTGTACATAAATAAGGTTTTTTATAGAAAGGAGAGTTATTTTAAAACAAACCTCCTTGAATGCCTCCTTTTATTCTGCCTAAGTGTTTGTATGCGGCTTCTGTTACCTCTCTCCCTCTTGGGGTTCGCATAATGAATCCTTGTTGTATTAAAAAGGGTTCATATACCTCTTCTATAGTCTCCGGGCTTTCGCTAACGGCTGTTGCTATTGTTGTTAATCCAACTGGCCCTCCTTTAAACTTATCTATCATGGTTAATAAAATCTTATTATCCATCTCGTCCAGACCATGTGCATCTACATTTAATGCTTTTAATGCAAATTTAGAAATTTCGATATCTATCTTTCCGTTACCCTTAATTTGGGCAAAATCACGTACTCTACGCAATAGAGCATTGGCTATTCTTGGTGTTCCCCTGCTTCTGCCTGCTATCTCAATAGCAGCTTCCATAGAGATTGGTACATTAAGTATATATGCACTACGCTGTACAATGGTAGATAGTAGTTCTGTAGTATAATATTGTAGTCTGGACTGGATTCCAAAACGAGCTCTCATTGGTGCTGTTAATAATCCTGATCTGGTAGTTGCTCCTACCAAAGTAAATGGGTTCAAATTAATCTGTACTGTACGGGCATTTGGGCCACTCTCGATCATAATATCTATTTTATAATCTTCCATAGCAGAATACAAATATTCTTCGACTATAGGGCTTAATCGATGGATTTCGTCTATAAACAAAACATCCCTATCGTCTAGGTTAGTTAATAAGCCTGCCAAATCCCCCGGTTTATCCAATACAGGCCCAGAAGTAACTTTGATACCTACCTTTAGTTCATTTGCCAAAATATGCGCTAATGTGGTTTTACCCAATCCGGGAGGACCATGAAAAAGGGTATGATCCAAAGCTTCGTCTCTTAAATTAGCCGCTTGAACAAAAATTTTCAAGTTTTCTAATACCTGATCCTGCCCGGCAAAGTCTTCAAAGGCGAGGGGTCTTAATGCTCTTTCTATATCCAGATCTTCACCAGAAAAATTTTCGTTTGTTGGATTAAGGTTTTCGTTCATTAGTAATAGTATTTAGAAAAAATGATCCCTTTGATCTTTATACTATATAAAATCAAAGAGTAAAACAAATATAATAATAAAGAGCTGCCTATGCTTTGATATAAGCAGTATTTATAGCAAAAGAAAAAGCCTTTTCGTTATTATGAAAAGGCTTTTGTTTGTTGTTTTAAGTATCTGTGTCTTTAATGATGCATTTCTTCTTCACCATCTTGTAGAGGAATTATCTGAGGAGCAAAATCTTGTCCTGCAATAACGTATTCTCCATTTTCATTAGTCTTACTGTAGTCATAAGGCCATCTATATACACTAGGAATTTCTCCCGGCCAGTTACCATGCATGTGTTCTACTGGTGTAGTCCACTCTAATGTATTGGATTTCCATGGGTTTTGGACAGCTTTCTTTCCGAAGAAAATAGAGCTTATAAAATTGTATAAGAACACTAATTGTGCTGCTGCTGTAATAAGTGCAAAAATAGTAATCAAAACGTTAGTATCTGTTAAATCATCAAAATACGGAAAATTAGAGTTGGTATAATAACGACGTGGTAATCCTGCCATACCTATAAAATGCATTGGAAAAAATACCCCGTATGCTCCAACTGCAGTTACCCAAAAATGTACATACCCAAGATTTTTGTTCATCATTTTACCATACATTTTAGGAAACCAATGGTATACTCCTGCAAATAAACCATATAATGCAGATATACCCATTACCAAGTGAAAGTGTGCTACTACAAAATAGGTATCATGTACGTTGATATCCAAAGTACTGTCCCCAAGAATAATTCCTGTAAGTCCTCCTGTAATAAAAGTAGAAACTAACCCTATAGAGAATAACATTGCAGGGTTAAGCTGCAAATTACCTTTCCATAATGTTGTTATATAATTAAATGATTTTACTGCAGATGGGATTGCGATCAATAGTGTTGTAAATGTAAATACTGATCCCAAAAACGGATTCATTCCTGATATAAACATGTGGTGTCCCCATACTATTGTCGATAAAAATGCTATTGCCAAAATAGAAGCTACCATCGCTCTGTATCCAAATATAGGTTTACGAGCATTTGTTGCAATAATTTCTGAAGTGATCCCTAATGCTGGCAGAAGTACAATATATACCTCTGGATGCCCTAAGAACCAGAACAGGTGTTCAAAAAGTACTGGAGAACCTCCTTGGTTATGCAAGACCTCTCCTTGTATATATATATCACTTAAATAAAATGAAGTACCAAAACTTCTATCCATTATTAATAGTAAAGCTGCTGACAACAATACGGGAAATGATACTATCCCAATAATTGCGGTAACAAAAAACGCCCAGATTGTTAATGGCAAACGAGTCATCGACATTCCTTTGGTACGCAGATTTATTACAGTAACCACATAATTTAATGACCCTAACAAAGAAGATGCAATAAATATAGCCATAGAGACCAACCATAAAGTCATTCCTGTCCCAGAACCACCAATTGCTTGTGGCAATGCGCTTAATGGCGGATAAATAGTCCATCCCGCAGATGCTGGTCCTGCCTCTGCAAACAAAGACAACACCATGATTATACTACTTAAAAAGAATAACCAATAAGATACCATGTTTAAGAATCCTGAAGCCATATCACGGGCTCCTATCTGTAATGGAATAAGAAGGTTACTGAAAGTTCCGCTTAAACCTGCCGTTAATACAAAAAACACCATTATTGTACCGTGTATGGTAACCAAAGCTAAATATATACTTGGATCCATTACACCGTTTTCTCCAAATTTACCCAAAAGTATTTCATAGATAGTAAATTGGTGGTCTGGCCATGCTAATTGCATCCTAAACAATAATGACATAGCAATACCTATGATACCCATTATCAAACCAGTAATCAAATACTGTTTAGAGATCATTTTATGATCCTGGCTAAAAATGTACTTGGTAATAAAGGTTTCTTTATGATGCCCGTGATCGTCGTGATCGTGATCGTGGTTATCTCCTTGAGTTGCTGACATAACGCTATTTCTTTTTTAATATAGTATATTAATTTTCTTCTTCTTAGTTGCTTGCTTGTGCAGATAATTGCTCTTCAAAAGTAGTTTGCCCTTTTAACCAAGCTTCATAATCTTCTTCAGATTCTACTATTATCTTCATTTGCATATTGTAATGAGAAACTCCACAAATTTTATTACACAAAAGATAATAATCAAATGTATACTCTTCTAAAGCTTCTTCACCTGAGGCTACTAATTTTTTACTTTTCTCTCTTCTTATCTTATTTATTGTAGCTACTTTTTCTACCATAAACTCGCTGTTTTTCATTTCTTCAGAAGTAAGTGTAGGCGTATAAGCAAACTCGGTAATCATACCGGGAACTACATTCATTTGGGCTCTAAAGAATGGCATATAAGCAGAATGCAATATGTCCTGAGATCTCATTTTAAAGATAACCTTTCGGTTTACAGGCAAATGTAATTCGTTGGTTATTTTATCGTCTTTTCCATAACTGTCAGAAACATCAAGTCCCAATGTATTAACTCCTTCTATAAAACGAACATTAGCTTTGCCTAATACGTTGTCCTCTCCAGAATATCTTGCTCTCCAGTCAAATTGATAAGCATATAATTCAATAATTAACGGATCTCCTTCCTCTTCATCAATATCCATGATATCTGTCCAGGTAAATAATCCATAAATAATTAATCCTGCAAGTACAATTACCGGAATAATGGTCCAAATAAATTCTAGCTTATCATTATCTGCAAAGAACAATGCTTTGTTTTCTTTTTTTCCTCTATACTTATAAGCAAAGAAATGCAATAGTCCTTGTGTAATAAACTGCACAATAAAAATCAGCACCATAGAGATCAACATTAATTGATCGTAATCTACCCCATGCTCAGAAGCAGATTCTGGCAAAAAGAAAGTATGATATTGAATAAAGCAATATGCGGTTAATAAATATAAGAATATTACAAATGCTAACATTAACTTACCTTGTAAGCTATTATCCTTGTCATTAGCTACTTGAGTATTAGTGTCACTTTTTTGGGACAATTTCAAAATTTTTGACATTTGCCACAATGTGATTCCAAAAAGTGCTATAACTACTATGGTTAAGAATACAGTCATTTTTATCTATCTTCTTTTTTACGATTCAACTGTTAATAATGAAAGTGTTTACTTTCTTCTAAATATGGATTTCCTTTTGCCAATAGCGGTGCTTTAGTAAGTGCTCTGAATACAACAAACAAGAACAATCCTAAGAACAACAATACTGCGCTTATTTCGCTAATACCAATAAACCAGGATTCACCAACGGTTGCAGGCATTATCATATTAAATACATCTATGTAGTGACCACAAAGAATTACAATTCCTGCCATTACAACAAACCAATTTACCCGTTTGAAATCACTGTTCATTAAAACTAATAATGGGAAAATAAAATTCATCACCAACATTCCAAAAAACGGAAGTTTATAATCCTCTATACGAGTAATAAAATAAGTTACTTCTTCTGGGATATTAGAATACCATATTAGCATAAACTGAGAGAACCAAAGGTATGTCCAAAATATACTTATCCCAAACATAAATTTAGCTAAGTCATGTATATGGCTATTATTTACAAATTCTAAATATCCTTTAGATTTCAGATAAATGGTTATCAAAGCTATTGTCGTTATCCCTGAAACAAACAGACTGGCAAATACATACCATCCAAACAAGGTACTAAACCAGTGTGGATCAAAGCTCATAATCCAATCCCAGGACATCATAGATTCTGTGTATATAAAGAATACTAAAAATCCTGCTGATATTTTAAAGCTTTTCTTATACCATTTATTTCCTGTGGTATCTTCATCTTGTAATCTGGAATATTTTACAGCAAAGTGACGATATAAGATCCATCCTCCTAAAAAGAATGCGGCTCTTATAACAAACCAGGTGCCATTTAACCAACTTGCTTTACCTTGAAGAAGTTTATCATTGGCTACAACCTCTGGATCAGCCCATACAAATAAATGATTTATATGAAATCCTGATAGTGCTAATATTACAAAAAGTATTAAACCTCCTGGTACCAAATATGCGGTTATAGCTTCCATTACCCTAAAAAGAACCGGAGACCATCCTGCCTGAGCAGCAAATTGTATTGCATAGAATGCCAAAACCCCCAAAGCTATCATAAAAAAGAAAAACGCTGCGGCATATAATGAAGCCCAGGGTTTATTTTGTAATTGGTGTAGCACATGTTCATAATGTGCATCGCCTCCATGTGCATCTTGCCCGTGGGTGTTTTCTCCATGTCCCTGGTCACCACCGTGATTCTCTTTTGCTTGTGAGTCACCATGACCACCTCCATGAGCGTCGTGTGATGCCATCATTTCTTTTACCTCCTCTATAGATCCCGGTCTTTGTGAAAATCCTATTACAAGACCTACAAGACCCACAACCATAAGGATGACAGAAAATAATCTTAATCTATTTGATAGCGTATACATATCTTTATATAATATCGTTATTCTTTACTATTATACTAATTCACTAATGTGCGTTATTGTGTTCTTCGGTTGGCTCGTGATGTACTTCTTCTTTTACTTCTGTAACAACAACATCTGTATCTATTCGTTGGGTTTTCCCTTCCAGATCCGCTTTTAGCTTCTCTACATATTGAACGATTTGCCAACGTTCCTGCTCATTAGTTTGAGAAGCATAGGATCCCATAGAGTTAATACCGTAGTACATTACATGGTAGATGCTTCCTTCTGTAATTGCTCTTCCAACATCATCATAACTTGGAACTCCAAGAATTTTTTCTCTTTTAACCAAAGTTCCTTTTCCATCCCCTTTTTCTCCATGGCAGATTGCACAATAAATATTATACAACTCTTTCCCTTTTTCTTCGTTTTCTTTGGTATAACGAACAGGGTTTTTTAAAGTATCTTTAGCCTTTTTATAACCAACATTTGAATTTTCATAATCATAAGGCATCCATCCTCTTGGTATTGAACCTTTGGCTGGCAACATAGCTTCCTGTCCTCCAGGAAAAACACCATATTCACCATAAGTTTCATAACTTACCGGTTCATACATATTAGGCATATACTGATAATTAGGTCTTGAATCTTTTTTACAAGAAACAAAGCAAATCATCACTACTGCCACTGCTAATATTTTTATAGTATTCTTCATTATTACTAATGGTTATCTTCTTCCTTATCTATTATTTTTATTTCTACTGCACCAGTATCTCCCAAAAAGTTAGTAAGATGTTCTACATCGTGGTTACCAGCATCAATTGCCATCAAAAAATGATCATCAGTAGTTCTTATATCCGGGTTTTCAGCTTTTTTAAACGGCCATAATTTACTTCTCATATAAAAAGTAATAACCATTAAATGCGCTGCAAAAAACACAGTAAGTTCAAACATAATCGGAACAAAAGCTGGCATATTCTCTAAATAGCTAAAACTTGGCTTACCACCTATGTCTTGTGGCCAGTCTTCAATCATAATGTAATTCATCATTGTAATTGCTACTGTCAAACCAACACATCCATACATAAATGCTGTAATTGCCAATCTTGTATGAGGTAATCCCATTGCTTTATCTAGTCCATGAACCGGAAAAGGAGTGTATACCTCTTCGATATGATAATGCTCTGCACGAACTTTCTTAACAGCATCCATCAGGATGTCGTCATCGATATATAATGCATGTATAACTTTTGATGCCATACTTCTAGTTATTTTTAAGTTTTTCTGCCTGTCCTGCCCAATCATCACGTTGTGCTCTACCAGGAAAAGATCCAGTAATATTATCTAATAAATCGTACTCAGTTTTGGTCATTTTACTTACTTGATCAAAAGTGAATATCCCAAGTTCATTTAGTTTCTTTTCCATTACAGGTCCGATACCATTTACTTGCTTAAGATCATCTGCAGTTTGTGTAGAAGTATCAAATGCGCCCAAACTACTTAACAAGCTGTTTATATCTTCTTGTTTTACTTCTGTTTTGGCTTCAGTTACTCCCTCTGTTTCGTTAATAACATTAGCCTTAACTTTTGGTAACTCATCTCTATGATCTATCCCTGCTTCTCTAAGTTTCTTGTATTTCTCTCCTGAAGATTTCAAAATTGTTTTCACTTCTGCTTGTGCTATTACAGGAAATGTACGTGCATATAAAAGAAATAAAACAAAGAAGAATCCTATGGTACCAATAAATATTCCTATATCTACAAATGTAGGAGAGAACATCGTCCATGAAGATGGAAGGTAATCTCTGTGCAATGAGGTCACAATAATTACAAATCGTTCAAACCACATTCCTATATTTACTACAATAGATATAAAGAAAGAGAACATGATACTTCTTCTAAGTTTTGGGAACCACATAAATTGTGGTGAAAACACGTTACAAGTCATCATTGCCCAATATGCCCACCAGTATGGTCCTGTGGCTCTGTTTAAGAATGCGTATTGTTCATACTCTACTCCAGAATACCAAGCTACAAAAAGTTCTGTAATGTAGGCTACTCCAACGATAGAACCTGTAATCATAATTACTATGTTCATCAATTCTATATGCTGAACAGTAATGTAATTTTCCAGGTTCGAAACTTTTCTCATAATAATAAGAAGTGTGTTTACCATTGCAAATCCTGAGAAAATTGCACCTGCAACGAAATAAGGAGGAAATATCGTGGTATGCCATCCTGGTATTACAGATGTTGCAAAGTCAAAAGATACAATTGTATGTACAGAAAGTACCAAAGGTGTTGCTAAACCGGCAAGTACCAAGGACACTTCTTCAAAACGTTGCCAGTCTTTTGCTCTACCACTCCACCCAAAAGAGAGTAAACTGTATATTTTTTTATTAAATGGTGTTATTGCACGATCTCTTATCATTGCAAAATCCGGCAGCAAACCTGTCCACCAAAAAACCAGTGACACAGAAAGATACGTAGAGATTGCAAATACATCCCACAATAACGGAGAGTTAAAGTTTACCCAAAGTGATCCAAATTGGTTAGGAATTGGTAATACCCAATATGCCAACCATGGACGCCCCATGTGGATAATTGGAAATAACCCTGCCTGAATAACCGAAAAAATAGTCATTGCTTCTGCAGAACGGTTAATTGCCATTCTCCATTTTTGACGGAATAACAATAGTACTGCCGAAATCAAAGTTCCTGCGTGCCCAATACCTACCCACCATACAAAGTTGGTAATATCCCAGGCCCATCCTACTGTTTTGTTTAATCCCCAGGTTCCTATACCTGTAGAAACTGTATATATAATACAACCTATTCCCCAAAGGAAAGCAACAAGCGCGATAGAAAACACAATCCACCAAGATTTATTTGCTTTGCCTTCAACTGGTGCTGCAACATCCACAGTTACATCGTGATATGTTTTATCGCCAGTTACTAAAGGCTTTCTTATAGGTGCTTCGTAATGAGACATAATCCTTTATAATTGAATTGATTCTTTATTTATTTAATTAGGCTTCTGTAGTATTTCTTACTTTGGTATGATACATCACATTTGGCTTTGTTCCCACATGTTCCAATAAGTGATACATACGATCATCCTCTTTAAGTTTAGCTACTTTGCTATTTTTATCATTAATATCACCAAATACCATAGCACCTGATGAACAAGCTGCAGAACAAGCTGTTTGAAATTCTCCATCTTTTACTTCTCTGCCTTCTCGTTTTGCATCCAAAACAGTTTTTTGAGTCATTTGGATACACATAGAACATTTTTCCATTACCCCTCTGGAACGTACTGTAACATCCGGGTTAAGAACCATTCTACCTAAATCATTGTTCATGTGATAATCGAACTCGTCATTGTTGTTATACAAGAACCAGTTAAACCTACGAACTTTATAAGGGCAGTTATTAGCACAATATCTTGTACCTACGCAACGGTTATATGCCATGTGATTTTGTCCTTGTCTACCATGTGATGTTGCTGCAACAGGACAAACTGTTTCACAAGGAGCATGATTACAATGCTGGCACATTACGGGCTGAAATACTACCTGAGGGTTATCTGAAGGGTTTTCCATTTCTCCAAACTCTGACAAAGAACTTCCTAATCCTGCAATATTATCTTTTTTCTCATTATCTCCTTCAAAGCTTTCTTGCGAAGAGTAGTAACGGTCAATGCGCAACCAGTGCATATCACGGGATCTGCGTATTTCTGATTTACCTACAACTGGCACGTTGTTTTCTGCATGACAAGCAATAACACAAGCACCACATCCTGTACAGGCATTCAAATCTATCGAAAGATTGAAATGGTGCCCTATAGATCGATCAAATGAATCCCAAAGATCTACTTCTGGTGAAGTAACCTCATATTCTATATGATTTTTACTTACTTCAGGAATTGCATTCCACTCGTGTTTATCTTTTGTGTTAAATATCTCTAGTGTGGTTTCTTTTACGATATCCCCACGACCCATTAATGTATTATGTAACTGTACACATGCAAATTCATGGATCCCTTCTGCTACAGTAATCGAAACCTCTTGTACTGCATTAAAATTTTGATATAACGGGTAGGCATTTACCCCTACATTCATTTCTTGTTTAAGCCCTTTAGCTTTACCATATCCCAAAGCCAGACCTACAGATCCTTTAGCTTGTCCCGGCTGGATGATTACTGGTGCAATTACTTCTTTTCCTGCTACTGTAACTTTAGCATAACTACCATTAAGAGCACCATTAGCCACGTTTTCATTGATCAAACCCAGTTGGTCTGCATCTGCCTTTGAAACGGTTAAATAATTATCCCATGATGTTCTGGTAATTGGATCAGGCATTTCTTGTAACCAAGGATTATTAGCCTGTTGACCATCTCCAAGAGATGTTTTTGTATATAGTGTAAGTTCTAAACCATTTGATTTTGCAATAGAAAGCCTTCTTGCTGCTGCTCCAACGTCAGCTCCTGTAGAAATTGATGTGGCAACCGTATCTGTAGTATCTCCTTCTGAGGCTTCTATAGCGTCTACCAGCTCTTGCTTGGGAAGGGCTGGTTTTACTAATACTCCATCATGCAAAGCTTGATTCCATGAGGTTCCTCCCAAAATACCTGTCCATGCACTTTTTATATACTCATCATAAGAAGATGGGTTACCTGTCCATTTTAACAAAGTTTCTTGAAACTGTCTTGTATCAAACAAAGGTCTTATGGTAGGCTGCATTAAGCTATAGCTTCCTTTTTTAAGCTCTACATCTCCCCAAGATTCTAAATAATGCGGAGTTGCAGCTATATAATTACACAATTCTGCTGTTGCATCATTATGCATACTAAATGCTACGGAAAGATCTACTTTTTCAAGACCGGTCTTAAACTCACTTGCATTAGGTAAAGTATATACCGGATCTACTCCGGCAATAAGTAATGCTCCAACACGACCAGCATTCATATCCTTTACCAATTGAGCCACTGCTTTGGCATCTCCCTGGCGTATAGTGCGTGGTGTATTTTGATTAAAAGCTTTGCTTTGTATCGCTTTATTTATTTCTAAAACTACGAGTTGAGCGTCTACATCCTGTATGCCTGATACTACTACGGCACTGCTCCCTGCTTTTTGAATTTGTTTGGCTGCGCTAACTACTTCTGCATCCAGTTTAGAGTCTAAAGCCCCTTTAGAACCAGATCCTGTTACGTATTTATAAAGGGCTGCCAACACTTGCTTTTGCTGTGACGGGGTAGCCTGTATTCTTTTGTCTGCATTAGCTCCAGACAAAGACATGTTTGCTTCAAACTGGATATGTCTGGACATTTTTCCGTTTTCAGGAATACGTCCTTTTGCATAGCCACTATCGTATCCTCCTCCTTGCCAATCTCCTAAAAAGTCAGCCCCAACACTTACTATAGTATTTACTTTAGAGAAATCATAATCTGCAAGTGCTCTTTCTCCAAACATTGCTTGATACGCATCCAAAGCTTCTGTGTTTGATATTGCATCATACACTACATGGGTAACATTTTGGTATTTTGTTTTGAATTCAGAAATTAATTTTGAAGTAGATGGACTGGCATAGGTTTGAGTCAACAAAACTATTTGTTTACCAGCAAGACTATTTAGCTTTGCTCCAACTTCTTTATCCAACACATCCCAGCTAATATCTTCGTTACTCTTTTTAGGACCCTGAAGACGAGAGCTATCGTATAGAGATAATACTGAAGCATGTACTCTTGCATTAGCATCTCCATTTGAAGAAGCAAGATTGTTATTTTCTACTTTAATAGGACGACCTTCTCTTGTTTTAATCAAAACACTAGCAAAATCAAACCCATCTGCAATTGTAGTTGCATAATAGTTAGCCACACCAGGAACTATTCTTTCTGGTTGAACTACGTAGGGTATCGATTTTTTCACAGGCCCTTCACATGCTGCTAAAGATGCAGCGGCAGTACTAAAACCTACATACTTAAGAAAATCACGACGTGTTGTCGATGAGTTTTCTAACGATGATTTATCACCTAAAAATTCATCCGTAGGAATTTCCTTAACGAATTCATTTTGTTGTAGCGTCTCAACAATAGAGCTATTTTCGTTTAGCTCTTCAACACTTTTCCAGTATTTCTTGTTTGATGACATATATAATTGATATTAGCTTCTTACTATATTTTTCCTGTTATGGAAAACAATTTTTTTATTATTAATAATGACATTTACCACATTCCAGACCGCCCATTTGAGCAGCTGTAAGCTGATCTACACCATATTTCTTAGAAAGTTCTTTATGAATTTTCTCGTAATATTTATTATCTGCAACTTTTACGTTGGTCTCTCTATGGCAATTGATACACCATCCCATTGTAAGTGGAGCATGTTGATACATGATTTCCATTTCTTCTACAGGACCATGACAAGTCTGGCACTCTACTCCTGCAACACTTACGTGCTGAGAGTGATTAAAGTATGCAAAATCAGGAAGATTATGTATACGCACCCATTTAACTGGTTCTGTTTTACCAGTGTATGATTGAGTATTAGTATCCCAACCAACAGCTTTATACAGCTTTTGGATTTCCCCGTCATAAAACTCTTTAGAATACTCTTCTGTAGCGGTAGCGTCTGCTACTTCGCTTATCGATTTATGACAATTCATACAAACATTAAGAGAAGGAATCCCTGATGTTTTACTAACTCTTGCTGAAGAGTGACAATATTTACATTCTATTTGATTGTCTCCTGCGTGGATTTTATGTGAATAGTGTATTGGCTGAACAGGCTGATATCCTTGATCAACTCCTACTTGCATAAAGTAACCATACACAAAGTAACCACTAGCTAACAGCAAGAATATTGCTGTCACCAACACTAAAAATTGGTTTTGAACAAATGCTTTCCATATTGGAGTTCCTTTTTCTTCTTTAGGCAACTCTACGTTATTGGCTTCTGCAAAGCTCCTAAGTGTTTTATTTACCAAGAATAAAACCACCATAAGCATTAAAAATACCAAAGCTAAAATTGCAAGAATAACATTAGTAGACACTCCCGATCCACCTCCTGCAACAGCAGTATCGCCTCCTGCGCCAGTACCTAGTTCTGGCGGATCTGCTTTAGGAACCATAACATACGCCAGAATATTGTCTATATCGGCATTTGATAACTGCGGAAAAGCATTCATTGCAGTTTTGTTATATTCCTCAAAAATAGCAACAGCTTGTGCATCTCCCGAAGCAATCATAGCTGAACTATTTTTTACCCAAGAGTAAATCCATTCTTTTTCGTACTTATCTGCTACCCCAAAAAGAGCAGGACCTGTCATTTTTTTGTATCGTTTATGACAAGCAGCACAAAGAGATTTAAACAACTCTTCTCCTTTCGCTACATCTCCTCCAGATGAAGCTTCGGTTGCAGCAACGGTATCAACAGCTGCTTCGTCCTGTCCAAAAACAGGAGTAAAAAAAGTAAATAAAAAAACAGTTCCTAGAATTAGGATTTTAGAGGCTGAATTTCGGTGTTTCACCTGTTTCATATTGTAAAGTAGAATTATCGTCTTATTTTTGGTATGGTTTTTTCATCTATCTCTTAAAAAAAGACATAAAAACCAGCACTTTTAATTCGACGACAAAAGTACTATAATAAGTCGATTTTAGAAATGTTAGATTACTGTTAACTGTTAATTTATAACAATTCTAAATAATATTTTTTAATAATTTTGAATTATTAAACTTTACCTTTGTATCAAATCAATTTGTAATGAGAATGTTAAACACCAGAAACTATATTTTTATATTTGGGTTTTATCTAATAGCTTCCAATCATTTAACTGCACAAGATAACCCAAACATTACTCCAGAAACCCCCAACCAGAGCAATTTTGTTTCTGTAAATCTAACTCCAAGACCAGAGGCTTCTGTAACTATCAACCAAGATCCAAGAATAAAAATGCTTTTGGATATAAAATCCAAGATGGAAAAAGACGGGGAGTTTAGTGATCGTTATAAGATCCAACTATATTATGGAAACTTAAACAAAGCCAATGAGATTGTAAAAGCATCCAAAGAAGCGTTTACAGAATGGGATTCTACTATACAATGGGAAACCCCTAATTACAAAGTATGGATCGGAAATTACCGTACCAGACTTGAAGCAGACAGAGCTTTGAAAGAAATACATACTAAATTTCCGAATGCATTTATATTCAGACCAGAAAAAAGCTAGTTCTTTAAACATAAACAAAAAAAAACCGATGTTCTCACATCGGTTTTTTTTGTTTATATAATATCTGCTACAGCTTTTTCTTAACTGCAACTTCCTGGTATGCTTCAATCACATCCCCAATTCTAATATCATTATAGTTCTTAACCTGTAATCCACAATCGTATCCTTTTCCTACTTCTTTCACATCGTCTTTAAAACGTTTCAATGAAGAAAGCTCTCCTGTGTATACAACTACTCCTTCCCGTATTAATCGAACTCCTGAGTTTCTGTATATTTTACCATTCTGAACCATACATCCTGCAATAGTACCAATTTTAGAAATCTTAAATGTTTCTCTAATTTCTGCGTTACCTGTAATTTCTTCTTTCATTACCGGAGACAGCATTCCTTCCATCGCATCTTTAAGATCATTGATCGCATCATAGATGATAGAATATGTTCTGATGTCGATTTCTTCTTTATCAGCAACTTGCCTAGCATTACCTGCGGGTCTAACGTTAAATCCTATAATAATTGCATCTGATGCTGATGCAAGCAATACATCACTTTCGGTTATTGCTCCTACTGCTTTATGAATAATATTGACATGTATTTCTTCGGTAGATAATTTCTGGAACGAATCTGTTAATGCTTCTACAGAACCATCCACATCTCCTTTAAGAATAATATTAAGTTCTTTAAAGTCTCCCAGAGCAATTCGTCGTCCGATTTCTGCTAAAGTAATATGTCTTTGTGTACGAACAGATTGTTCTCTATGCAACTGTGCCCGTTTAGAGGCAATATCTTTAGCCTCACGCTCATCTTCCAACACACTAAACTTATCTCCTGCCTGGGTTGCCCCATCTAATCCTAAAATAGAAACTGGCGTAGAAGGTCCTGCCTCTTTAACATTATTTCCTCTTTCATCCTGCATCGCTTTAATCTTACCACTATTTTTACCTGCAAGAACATAATCTCCTACTCGAAGTGTTCCTGTTTGAACTAAAACAGTAGAAACGTATCCACGACCTTTATCTAAAAATGCTTCAACTACAGTACCAGAAGCCAATCTATTTGGATTTGCTTTTAATTCTAATATTTCAGCTTCCAGAAGTACTTTTTCTAACAATTCTTTTACTCCTAACCCTGTCTTAGCAGAAATATCATGAGATTGTATTTTTCCTCCCCAATCTTCTACCAATAAATTCATAGAAGCCAGTTTTTCTTTTATCTTTTCTGGATTTGCCTCTGGCCTATCTATTTTATTAATGGCAAACACAATAGGAACACCAGCTGCTTGCGCATGACTAATCGCTTCTTTAGTTTGCGGCATAATATCATCATCTGCTGCTATTACGATTATAGCCAAATCGGTTACTTGTGCACCACGAGCACGCATCGCAGTAAAGGCTTCGTGACCTGGCGTATCTAAAAACGCTATCTTTTGCCCATTCTCCAATTGCACTCCATAGGCACCTATATGTTGTGTAATACCACCGCTTTCTCCTGCAATTACATTTTCTTTTCTTATGTAATCCAGTAAAGACGTTTTACCATGATCCACATGCCCCATAACTGTTACAATCGGCGCTCTTGCTTCTAAATCTTCTTCCGCATCTAAAATCTCTTCTATAGAATCTTCGATGTCTGCAGTTACAAAATCAACTTCATATCCAAACTCATCTGCAACTATAGATAGTGTTTCTGCATCTAAACGTTGGTTCATAGTTACCATAATACCAAGAGACATACATGCAGAAATAATCTGTGTAGTAGGAACATTCATCATCGTAGCAACTTCTGATGCAGTAACAAACTCTGTTACTTTAAGAACCTTGCTTTCCTGTTCTTGTTGTGCTACATCATCTTCTACTTTTTGACGGTGTTGATCTCTTTTATCTCTACGATACTTAGCTGCTTTAGACTTATTAGATTTACCCTGCAGTTTTTCCAGAGTTTCTCTAACTTGTTTTTGCACTTCTTCTTCACTAGGCTCTTCTTTTACAACAGCAGGTCTTTTACCTTTTACAGGGCCTCTTCCTCTATTGGCAGGACCTCTGTTTCCTCCTCCGGCAGCACCCTGACCTCCGGGTTTTCCACCTCCGGGAGTTCCTTGATTAGCTGTCCCATCTTTATTTATTCTTCGTCTACGCTTTTTAGCTGCATCTCCTGCAGATGCAGATTTTTTATCATTTCTATCATCTTTCTTTTTAACCGGTTTTTTAAACTGGGTTAAATCGATCTTTTGCCCGGTAAAATTAGGCCCTTCTAGTTTTTTATACTGCGTTTTGACTCTTTCTGGCTCGTTAGAAACTTCTGTTTCGACAACCGGAGGAGGAGGGGGAGAAACTTTGGGAGTTTCTTTATCCACAACTGGCGGTGGCGGCACAGGAGCTGAAACAGGCTTTTCCTCTTTCACTTCTTTTGGCGCCTGCTTTGTTATTTTCAAACCTATCTTTGGCGGTCTGTTAGAAACTATTTCAGGGATGTGTTTTTTCACCTCTTGTTTTACTTCTTCTTTTTTAGGGATTTCCACTACTTTTTCTTCGGGCTTTGTAGTTTCTTCCTTCTTTTTATTGCCGTCTAATTCAATTTTACCGACCTGCTTGGGTCCGGTTAATTGAGCTTTAGCTTTTACAACTTCTCGAGCTTCGGCACGTTTACGTTTTTCTTCTAACTCATGTTCTATTTGTACACGCAATGCTTCTTTCTCTTTCTTCTTTTCCTCTCCAACTTCTTTAGAGGCCACTTTTTTACTCTTATCTGTTTGAAATTCATCAAACAAGAGTTTATAAATCTCTGAAGAAATTTTTGTAGTAGGACGTGCATCTATCTCGTAACCTTTTGAACTCAAAAAGTCAACAGCCCGATCTAGCGAGATATTGAATTCACGTAATACTTTATTTAATCTCATTGTTCCTGCTTCAGCCATAAACGCCTTTTATTTAATGCTCAAATATAATTATATTGTGATTATTAATCTTCAAATTCAGATTTTAATATTCTCATCACTTCACTTACTGTCTCTTCTTCAAGGTCAGTTCGCTTTACTAAATCACTTATTTCTTGTTCTAAAATACTCTTTGCTGTATCCAAACCTATTTTAGAAAATTCTTCGATTATCCAAGAATCAATCTCATCAGAAAACTCGGTAAGCTCTACATCTTCCTCTACTCCTTCTCTAAACACATCTATCTCATAACCAGTTAACTGACCTGCTAATCTAATGTTATGTCCTCCTCTACCAATAGCTTTAGAAACCTCTTCTGGTCTTAGCATAACCTCTGCCCGATGCGTTTCTTCATTAATCTTTATCGAAGTAACTTTTGCAGGACTTAAAGCCCTTGTTATATACAACTGTAAATTGTTTGTGTAATTAATTACATCGATATTTTCATTACCTAATTCTCTAACAATACCATGTATACGAGAACCTTTCATACCGACACAAGCTCCTACAGGGTCAATTCTGTCATCATAAGAGTCAACAGCTACTTTGGCTTTTTCTCCCGGGATTCTCACCACTTTTTTAACAGAGATTAGTCCATCAAATACTTCGGGGATTTCTGATTCAAACAGTTTTTCTAAAAACAACGGAGAGGTTCTGGACATAATAATAGATGGCTTATTACCTTTAAGCTCTACCGACTCTATAACTCCTCGCACATTTTCTCCTTTTCTGAAAAAATCTGATGGTATCTGCCTGTCCTTTGGCAATATAATTTCATTTCCTTCGTCATCCAGCATTATGATTGCTCTATGGCGAATATGATGAACTTCTGCTGTGTAGATTTCTCCTTCTAAGTCTTTAAATTGCTTATATATATTGGTATTATCATGCTCATGAATTTTAGAAATCAAATTCTGGCGCAATGCCAATATAGAACGTCTTCCTAAATGTATAAGTTTTACTTCTTCTGATACATCTTCACCTACTTCAAAATCAGGCTCTATTTTTCTTGCTGCTGTTAATGAAATTTCCTGATTATCATCTTCAACTTCACCATCTGCTACTACGACACGATTTCTCCATATTTCCAAATCTCCTTTATCAGGATTTATAATGATATCGAAATTGTCATCACTACCAAACTTCTTCTTTAGAGCATTTCTAAACACATCTTCCAAGATCGACATTAGCGTAACACGATCTATAAACTTATCATCCTTGAATTCTGAAAATGATTCTATTAATGCGATATTTTCCATATCAGTATATTATAATTAAAATGTTATTATAACTTTTGCTTCTACAATATTATCATAAGTCACACTAACTTCTTTTGTTACTGTTACCTTACCTTTTCCTACGGGCTTAGGCTCTCTGCTATTCCAGTTTAAGGTGATTTCTTTTTCTGTTACCGAAACTAAATCTCCTTCAAACACTTCTTCTTTTGTTTTTACTTTAAGTTTTCTGCCTACATTTTTTTTATACTGGCGAACATGGGTTAAACCTTCGGAAACACCGGCAGACATTACCTGAAGAGAGAAATCTTCTTCTTCTCTGTCCAAGTTATGCTCGATCGCCCTACTAATAGTAATACAATCTTCTACCTTTACACCTTCATCTCCATCAATAATAATTTCAATACTATTATCCGGATGAATTTTACTTTCAATCAGAAACAGAGACGGATTTTCTTGAAGCGCCTCTTCTAATAAACTACGAACTTTGTCTTTTAATGACATAAATAGATAAAAAGAGGGGACTTTTTTGTCCCCTCATCCTGTTTTTTTAATTTCAACGGTGCAAAGATAGTAATAATATCTTAGATACAAAATATCGCTGAGAATGAATTTATTCGTAAATTTAAGATGCTTTATTTTGGATTAGTTTTTTTTCCAAAAAATTAACTATAAATTAAACCCTAATACTTTTTTTGAATCTATTAAAACAATACCTATTTTTTGAACTTCAAAAACAAAGTCATGATAAAAAATATACTGGTTCCCACAGATTTCTCCAAGCAAGCAGAAAGTGCTTTAAAAGTAGCTGCGCAAATTGCAAAAAAAAATAATGCACAAATTTACCTACTACATATACTGGAACTCCCAATGCACCTGGCAGACCTGATGTCTTCTGGCATGCCCGCCCCTGCTCCTGAGGCAGTTTTTTTTATGAAACAGGCTCATAAAAAATTTGAAGAGGTAACAAGCAGGGATTACTTAAAAGATATTAATGTAATTGATACTGTGAGCTTTGAAGATGTAATGCATGGGATTATAAATTCCAGCACCAAAAACAATGTAGATATTATCATTATGGGATCTCACGGCTCATCTGGTTTTGAAGAATTATTTATAGGCTCTAACGCCGAAAAAATAGTAAGAACATCCAAAAAACCTGTTCTGGTAATCAAAGAAGATTGTGATATTTTTAACATAAACGACTTTGTGTATGCAACTAATTTTGATGACGAGGACAAATCATGCCTACAAGCAGCTCATGATTTTTCTAAATCTATAGATGCAAAACTTCATTTGGTTTGGATAAATACCGCTAATGGCTTTAAAACAACTTACGAAACTGAAGAAAAAATGAATAAAATGATATCTAATCTGCCTATTAACAATTATACCTTGAATATATACAATGATATTACCGTAGAAAAAGGCATCTTGAATTTTGCAGAATCAATTCACGCAGGTATGATTGGCATTAGCACTCATGGCAGAAAAGGGATATCTCATTTTATTAACGGAAGCCTGGGAGAAGATGTAGTAAATCACGCAAAAAGACCTGTTCTTACCTTTAAAATATAGAAACCGCGCTAAAAAAATGTACCAGAACCTGATCTAACTATCTGAGTAACCGGAGTTGCTACATTTTTAAAAAACAACAAATGTTGTGCGTTAAAATCGAAAAACCCCTGAGTTTATAATAACTCAGGGGTTTTTTCTGTTGGTCTACTAGGGCTCGAACCTAGACTCTTCTGGACCAAAACCAGACGTGTTGCCAGTTACACCATAGACCAATGTGCCTTTGCGGGTGCAAATTTAAAATTTTCTTTTAGCTCTGCAAACATTTTTTGAAAAATTATTTAATAAATATGTTTTTTCTTCTTTACACATCTATAATCAAAGTCTTAAAATATAAACTTCTGTTAAGCGTTTCCTAAAAAAAACAAGGTTAAAGTATTTTTATTACTAAATTCGCCACACGTTATATAAACGAAAAATTCTTATGAGTACATTCAACTTTATCAAGTGGAATAAAATACTGGGATGGATAGTATTTGCCATTGCTTTATGTGTTTACACAATGACCGTAGAACCTACAGCTAGTTTTTGGGATGCAGGAGAATATATTGCTACTTCTTCAAAACTACAAGTTGGTCATCCTCCGGGAGCTCCTTTATTTCAAATGATAGGGGCTTTTGCCTCTGCTTTTGCATCAGATCCTACACAAATTGCTTTAATGGTAAATATGACCTCTGCCTTTGCCAGTGCTTTTGCTATTTTATTTATGTTTTGGTCTATTACTATATTGGTTAAAAAAGTCATTTTAAAAGATGAAGAGTTAACACAAAGCAAATCAATAGCAATATTAGGAAGCGGATTAGTAGGCTCCCTGGCTTTTACCTTTACAGATAGCTTTTGGTTTAATGCCGTAGAAGCCGAAGTATATGCCATGGCTACCTGTATCCTGTCTGTTCTTTTTTATCTTGGGCTATTATGGGAAAGAGACATGCATACCACCAGAGGCAATAAGTGGCTGATTTTAATTTCATTTATCGTAGGGTTATCTTTTGGAGTTCATTTTATGGGCTTATTATCTATTCCTGCAATAGGATTATTATATTACTTTAAAAATTACAAAGAAATAACAATAAAAAATTTCATCATCGCCAATATTGTGGTTGTAGCAATTTTATTGTTTATTTTTAAACTCTTATTACCATCTACATTAAAATTCTTTGGTGCCTCTGAAGTCTTTTTTGTAAACTCTATTGGTCTTCCTTTTAACTCAGGAACTATTATTGCAGGGCTAATAATTGCAACAGCCTTCTATTTTGGTATAAAATATACACGAAAAAAAGAGTATGTTCAATTAAACACATTACTGCTTTGCGTATTATTTATACTCATAGGATTCTCTAGTTGGATTATGTTACCTATAAGAGCAAATGCTGGTACTGTTATAAATGAAAACAACCCAAACAACGCCAGAGAATTATTAGCGTATTACAATCTAGAACAATACCCCGAGACACATCTGTTTTATGGGCCTCAATTTACAGAAATCTATGCTGGTCTTGACGAGAACAACCCTTATCAGGACGATAAACCCAAGTACGAAAAAGATCTTAAAACTGGTAAATATATTATTGTTAACGATTGGAAAAATGCAAAACAAAATCTGGACGACGCACACAAAGCATTTTTACCAAGAATGTGGAGCACAGAACATATAGCAAACTATATGGAATACTCGGGGCCAATTAGTTTTACCATAAAACCTGAATATCAAACCGAAGAAGAATTACTAAGTGCAGTAACCCAGTTTAGAAGAGAATATGCCAAAGGGAAATTAGATAACGATGATTACAGCAAGTTTTTACAATCTTTTGGCAATTATCTAAATGTAGAAAAACCTTCTTTTTGGGACAATGTAGTATATCTTTTTGATTATCAAATAGGATATATGTACTGGCGTTATTTTATGTGGAATTTTGTTGGCAGACAGGACGATAATCAAGGAAAACTTACTAATCTGGAAGGAAACTGGCTAAGTGGAATTAAATTTATCGACGAGATTCGATTGGGGTCTCAGGATAATTTACCTAGCGATGTCCTTAAAAACAAAGCAAGAAACACGTATTATTTCCTACCTTTACTCTTAGGATTGATTGGATTTATATTTATGCTACAAAGAGACAAGAAAAAATTCTGGGTACTACTCGTATTTTTTCTTTTTACAGGTCTTGCATTAAAAATATACCTTAACGAAAGACCTTTTGAGCCACGAGAAAGAGATTATGCATTAGTAGGATCTTTTTATGTGTTTGCTATTTGGATAGGATTTGGGGTGTATGCATTATTTGATTTACTTAAAACATATCTTAAACCCAAAATAGTTGCTCCTGCTATTACCTTTGTCTGCTTATTAGCTGTTCCTATAGTATTAGCTGCACAAAACTGGGATGACCATGACCGTTCTAATCGATACACTGCGCAATCTATGGCAAAAATGTATTTACAGTCCTGTCAAAAAGATGCTATCCTTTTTACTATTGGAGATAACGATACCTTTGCGTTATGGTATGCACAAGAGATTGAAGGGTACAGAACTGATGTTAGAACTGTAAACACCAGCCTTTTTGCCACAGACTGGTATATCGATCAAATGAAAAGAGCAGCTTATGAAGGCAAACCTATACCCTCTCAATTAACACATGATTTTTATAGATTTGGAAACAATGATGCCATATATTACAAGCAGGTAACTAATGATACCATGTTAATTAAAAACTGGATGCGTTGGATAGAAACGGACGACCCCAGGACTAAAGGAGACTTACAAAGTGGAAAAAAAGTAAACACATTTCCTACTAAACATATAAGAATACCAGTTGATAAAGAAGCGGTGCTTAAAAATGGTATCGTAGCTCAAAAAGATGCAGATCTTATCGTGCCATATATAGATATTCACCTTAAAGGAGATATGATCTTTAAAAACCGCTTATTAATGTTAGATATTATTGCCAATAACAACTGGGAAAGACCTATTTATTTTACAGGTGGAAGTTATGGTGACGATGATTTTTTATGGATGAAGGATTACTTACAACTAGATGGGGTAACCTATAAGTTAGTTCCTATTTTAACAAAAGTAGATCGCAAAAACCCTTTTGAAATGGGAAGAATCGACACTGATCTTATGTATAAAAATGTGACAAGTTGGGACTGGGGCAATAGTGAAGATCCTAATATATATCATGATCCGGAAACCAGAAAAAATGCAATAACCTACAGAAGCAATCTGGCACGACTAGTGGAAGTATTAATACAAGAAGAGAAAAAAGAAAAAGCAAAAGAGATCTTAGATTTGGCAATGGAAAAAATGCCAATAGAGTATTATGAATATTACACATTGGTAGAGCCTTATGTTAATGGGTATTATAAAATAGGAGAAAAACAAAAAGCCAGAGATCTTTGGCTAAAACTTGCCAAAAAATACCAAGAACAACTTACTTACTTTGGCAGTCTTGAACTTAAAGATCAATATAATTATGCTGAAGAAATTGTGACCAATGTAGAACGCTATCGTAGTGTAGTAGATCTATTATTAATTAATCAGGATCGAGAAATGGTAGAAGAAAAAGCGGATGAATTTAATAAATACCTTAGACTCTTTACCAGATTATACTCTACCGATGAAGAATATGATGACGAAGAAGCTATTAAGAAACAAGAAGAGGATTTAATTAAAGAGTTTCAAAATAGTAAAGAAAATTCTCTGGACTCCATAGACAGCATTCCTAATTAAATATTTTAAAGAAAGTATAACAAAGTAAAAACCAGTATCCTTTATCTGTCTGAGTTGTCGAATACCAATTAATAATTATTAGTTAAAACTTGGACAACTCAGACAGACAAATCATGGCTACTTTCAAACAGTTTCTTATACCCATTTATATGGCACCCACAATCCCCATTAAAACCCCAAGGATAATCAAAAAGCTTTTTCCAAGGTATATATGGGATTTGTATACCGTAAGTGACAACAAAATATATTTAACTTTTGATGATGGCCCTGTTCCTCATATTACAGAATTTGTTTTAGACCAATTAGATCAGTATAATGCTAAAGCAACTTTTTTTTGTATTGGAGACAATATTCATAAATATCCAGAAATTTTCAATCAAATCCTATCCTCTGGCCATACCGTTGGTAATCATACAATGAATCATTTAAAAGCGTGGAAAAATACTAATGATGTGTACATACAAAATGTAATAGATTGTGAAAACATAATCAAAGAGCATTCTAAAGTAAAATCTACACAACGATTATTCAGACCGCCTTATGGGCAAATAAGCCGTTCTAAATTTAAAACCCTCAAAAATATGGGGTACAAAATTGTACTTTGGGATGTTTTATCTATGGATTGGGAAAAAACAATTTTGCCAGAAAAATGTTTGCAAAATGTAATTAAAAGTTCAAAAAAAGGAAGTATCGTGGTTTTTCATGACAGTATAAAAGCTTCAAAAAACCTTATCCAAACGCTTCCATTAGTATTGGAGCATTTGACTAAAAAAGGATTTGTTTTTGACTCTATTAGATTTTAAACATACTCTTTCATAATACCAATCAGGGTATTTGCATCCTGCTCACCACTTTGCCTCCAAACCATTTCACCATCTTTGTAAATCATCAAAGTAGGTAATCCTTTTATACGCAACGCTGTAGCCAACTCTTCGTTCTTATCAACATCAATTTTTATAACTTTTCCTTTATCCCCAAGAGCTGCTGCTACATCCTTTAAAACCGGATGCATTGCTAAAGAAGGTTCGTTCCATTCTGTAAAAAAGTCCAATAAAACAGGAACTTTAATACCTATTAAATCTCCAAACTTTGACATTTTTAAACTTTTTATATTTTGGGTTTCTTTGTATCAACCATTATACTGTTGTAAATATAACACTTTCTATGAATTAAGCGGGCTTAACTTCTTTTCTCAATTCGATTACCGTAATCTCTGGCCAAATTCCTACCCTGCCCGGAAAAGCATGAAATCCAAATCCCCGGTTTACATTAAGATAGCGTCCCATTTCATTATACATTCCTGCCCATTGTTTATACACGTATTGTACCGGGCTCCATCTCATAAACCCGGGTATTTCTATACCAAACTGAAAACCATGAGTATGACCACTCAATGTAAGATGATAATGATTAGGGTGTTTCTTAACCTCATATTCCCAATGCGAAGGATCATGGCTTAACAAAATTTTAAAATCTTTATTGTTTACTTTTTCGGACGCTTTATTTAAGTCCCCGGCTTTTTTAAAATTATGCCCCCAGTTCTCTACACCTATAATCGCAATACGATCTCCTTGTTTTTCGATAAAAGCACTATCATTAAGTAACAGATTAAAATCAATTTTAGTATGGATTCCTTTTATTGCATCAAAATTTGCATCTTTCTCCTTTTGACTATTCCATGTAACATATTCTCCATAATCATGATTTCCCAAAACCGAATATTTGCCATATTCCGGAGTTTTAATTCGTTTAAAAGTATCTATCCAATCATTCATTTCATCTGCCACAGTATTCACAATATCTCCCGTAAACAAAATAAGATCCGTTTCTTGCTCATTAATCAAATCTACAGCATATTCAATCTTTGCCGCATCATCAAAACTACCAGAGTGTATATCTGAGATTTGTGTAATACGAAACCCATCAAAAGCTACCGGAAGATCTTTAAAATACAATACATGGCTTATCACTTTAAAATTATATTTTCCTTTAAAAATACCATGTAGCAACCCTGCAAAAGGTATTGCAGCAATACCCAATGCCAATTGGCTTATAAATTGTCTTCGATCAGGCATATACTGAGTTGCCTTGCCTTCAAAAAAAGTATTTGTAAGGTAGTTATATCCTGTAATACAAAGTCTAACAATGTCCTCTCCAAACAAAAACAACACTAATATTAATTTTGGCACTAAGGCTAGCAACAACATTGCCGTAGCCCTTAAAGTATATTTGGTAGGCCCTACACTACGGTCATAATTAGCAAAAACATATATCACATACCCCAAAACAAGCAAAGAAATTGCCAGATATCCTATTTGTATCCATTGATTTTTTGTAATAGTTTTTATAGCTTGATAAGCATAAAACTCGACAAGAACATATAGAATTACCGGAAGTATCCAACGCATAGTTTGACTTTAAATTCGTTTAGCAAACAAAACTATTCCACTTTTTAATTTCTAGCTGTTTTTTAAGTAAAAATTAACGATAAATAAAATTTAACGCTCTTAAACTATCAAAATCGTCATTTTATTGAACATAAATCTTAATAATTTCTTTTAGAACTAAGATTTTTATTTGTAACTTCGTTCCGTAGTTTTATTTTTAATACTACATTTTAATTATAAAGACCTATACTATATATAAAAAATTACTATCGTATTTATAGCAGTTGATACATTGTTATCAATTTTATTTTGGGGCGAAATGCCGTCAGTTTTTGACGGCATTTCTTTTGTTTTTATTAGCCTTTTAAATCATTTTGATGAATCTTCTTTTTATATTGCATTTCTAAAAAAAATTGAACTTATATCATGTCACAAAAACGTCTTTTCCTTCTGGATGCCTTCGCTCTTATCTTTAGAGGATATTATGCTTTGATAAAAAACCCAAGAATCAATTCCAAAGGTCAGGACACTTCTGCCGTATTGGGCTTTGTAAACTCTTTATTTGATGTTATAAAAAGAGAAAAACCAGATCACCTGGCAGTTGCTTTTGACAAACAAGGAAGTAAAGATCGTTTGGATATTTTTCCTGAATATAAAGCCAATCGCGACGAGACTCCCGAGGCTATTAAGATTGCTGTGCCTATCATTCAGGAAATATTAAAAGCAATGCATATTCCTATTATAGAGCGTGCCGGTGTAGAAGCCGATGATTTAATTGGAACCATTGCCAAACAAGCCGAAAAAGAAGGCTACAAAACCTATATGGTTACTCCTGATAAAGATTATGCACAATTAGTATCTGAAAATATTTTTATGTATCGCCCAGCCAGAATGGGCAATGGTATCGAAATCTGGGGAATCCCTGAAGTACAAAAAAGATTTGAAGTAGAACACCCGGATCAGGTTATCGATTATTTAGGCATGATGGGGGATGCCGTAGACAACATCCCGGGATTACCCGGAGTTGGTGATAAAACTGCCAAAAAATTTATTGCAGAATTTGGATCTATGGAAGGCTTACTGGCTAATACAGATAAGCTGAAAGGTAAAATGAAAGAAAAAATAGAAGCTAATGCAGAATTGGGGTTATTATCCAAAAAATTAGCAACTATTATTATAGATTGCGATGTAACCTTTAACGCCGATGACTATCAACTTTCTGAACCCGATTCTAAAAAAGTACAAGAACTATTTGAAGAATTAGAGTTTAGAAGACTTAAAGATCAATTTATAAAGATTTTTTCTGGAGAAGATCTATCCCCTACAGAAGTAACCAGTACCACTACAGCAAAAAAGCAGGCAAAAGAAGCTGGAGCAGGACAATTTTCTTTATTTGGCGGAGATCAGGAACCTACAGAAATAGCTTCGTTCTCTGGCAGAAAAACAATTTCTGACACAGAGCATTTTTATCAAAGTATTGCTCCCGGAATGTCCATGAAATTGTTTCTTCAAAATATACTGAAACAAGAAAACGTTTGCTTTGATACCGAAACTACCGGTCTTGACCCTCTTGTAGCAGAACTTGTTGGAATTGCTTTTTCATGGGAAACAGGAAAAGGTTTCTATGTTCCTTTTCCTGAAAACCGAGAAGAGGCACAAGAATTAATCGAACAGTTGCGTCCTTTTTTTGAAGCAGATCATATTACCAAAATTGGTCAAAACCTAAAATATGATATCAAAGTATTGGCTAAATATAATATTGAAGTTAAAGGGAAATTATTTGATACTATGCTTGCTCATTATCTTATCAACCCGGATATGAGGCATAATATGGATGTACTTGCCGAAACATATCTTAATTACTCCCCGGTTTCGATCACAGAATTGATTGGAAAGAAAGGAAAAAACCAATTATCTTTTAGACAAGTTCCCCTTGATCAACAAACTGAATATGCAGTAGAAGATGCAGATATTACCTTTCAGTTAAAAGAACATTTTGCCCCAGAACTTAAAGAGGCCAAAACAGCAACTTTATTCGAAGATATTGAAATCCCTTTGCTAAGAGTTTTGGCCGATATGGAAATCGAAGGCATTAATCTGGATGAAGAATTTTTACAATCGCTTTCAGGAGAATTAGACAACGACATCAAACAATTAGAAACTAAAATTTATACTGAAGCCGGAGAAGAATTTAATATAGCTTCCCCAAAACAATTGGGCGTTATTTTATTTGAAAAATTGAAATTGGTAGATAAACCTAAAAAAACAAAAACCGGTCAGTACTCCACCGCAGAAGACGTATTGTCTTATCTGGCAAAAGACCATGAAATCATTAGGAATATATTAGATTTTCGTGGCTTGGCTAAGTTAAAAAGCACTTATGTAGATGCCTTGCCAACGCAGGTAAACAAAAACACAGGCCATGTACACACCGATTATATGCAAACAGTGGCTGCCACAGGACGATTAAGTTCTAATAACCCTAATTTACAAAATATTCCTATTCGTACAGAAAGAGGAAGACAAGTTAGAAAAGCTTTTATACCAAGAAACGAAGAATATATATTGCTCGCCGCAGATTATTCGCAAATAGAACTACGAATCATTGCTGCATTGAGTAAAGAAGAAACTATGATCGAAGCTTTTAAAAATGGTGAAGATATCCACTCCTCTACTGCTGCAAAAGTTTTTAACGTTCCTCTAGAAGAAGTAACCAGAGAACAACGTAGTAATGCCAAAACGGTAAATTTTGGTATTATTTATGGTGTCTCTGCTTTTGGATTAAGTAACCAAACTAGTCTTTCCCGAAATGAAGCAAAAGAATTAATAGATACCTATTACAAAACCTATCCCAAGCTCCGCAACTATATGAGTGAACAGGTAGATTTTGCAAGAGATAATGGCTATGTACAAACAGTTTTGGGAAGAAGACGATATCTTAAAGATATTAACTCTGCCAATGCAATAGTACGTGGTGCGGCAGAACGAAATGCGGTAAATGCCCCGATACAAGGCAGCGCCGCAGATATTATCAAAATAGCAATGATAAATATCCATCAAAAACTAAAACAAGGAAGCTATAAAACCAAAATGCTTTTACAAGTACATGATGAATTGGTATTTGATGTTTACAAACCTGAATTGGATATCATTAAAACCCTAATCAAAACCGAAATGGAAAATGCTTATAAACTAGAAGTCCCTCTGGATATAGATATGGGAACAGGGAAAAATTGGCTCGAAGCACATTAAACAGCCTAAAACACAATAAAGTGATCTAACCCAAATCATAAAATAAAATTTTACAATACTCCAAAAGGTCTTATATGTTTTAAAACATATAAGACCTTTTATTTTTTTTAAACATTTTTGACCAAATCAGATCTCTTGCCTTCATTTTAATTTTATCAACTATCAATTAAACCCTGTCATATACTACAAAAACCCGCACAAATATAAAACAGCATCTTTTCAGGCTTCACATATCATTATTTTTGCGCTATAATTAACCTATACAATGAAAAAATGAAAAAAAAATATTTGAAAGTTATTTTAATCTGTACATTGGGGATATTGCTTTCCAATTGTGAAGATGGAGAAATTGGAACAGCCGGGGAGAACGGTATTAACGGAACAAATGGCATTAATGGAGAAAATGGTGCAGGCTTTGATGAATTAGTAAAATACGGAAGTATTAAACTTACTTTAGCAGGAACAAAACCTGATAATGTTACATTCACAGAGACTTCAGAATTCAAATACGCTCCTGTTTTTGCTAATCATAATACCTTCCTCAAAAAAAATTCGAATATCTACTTTAATTTTTCTCGATTTTTAAGTTCTCCTGATGATGTATTCCAAGGTTCTAAACTATACTTTTTTCTTGAAGTAAAGAATATGGAAGGACAAGATCAAACACTTGACTTTTTGGGTTTTGACATCAACGAATATGCCATAATATCCAACAACTTAACGTTCCATGAAATTAATCAAACATTTAAAATTTCACTTCCTTTTGATAATAACCGTACAGATATCAAAAACTTTAATTTGACCAATTATAGTTTTAATGATCAAACTAATAATTTGATATTTTCATTTTCTTTTATCGTATCCGGAGATCAAAATTCTACCAAAAATGATCTATCTGTTTCTGGAGAGGTAAATGTTGTTATACTAGAAAATATTAATCCAAAAAGAGGATAAAACCAAAAATTAAATAATCATTTATTAAAATACTAAACATGAAAAACTTTACTACTATACTATACAAAATTTTTATAATCTGCCTGTTGGGACTTTTCTTAACAAATTGTGAGGGAGAAGATGGTGAAAACGGTATTAATGGCGCTAACGGAACTAATGGTATCAATGGAACCAATGGTGAAAATGGCGTAGGTTTTGACGAATTGATAAAATACGGAAGTATTAAACTTACTCTTACAGGAACAAGACCCGATGATGTTGCTTTTACAAATACCGCAGAATTCAAATTTACTCCTATAAGAGCAAGATATAATTCTTTTTACAAAAACGAGACATCTATAGAGTTTGAAACTACCAGATTTCTGAGTGTTCCTGATGGTTTATTTCAAAGATCTAATACTAATTTTACTCTTTTTGTTAAGAATCCAGGGACAGAAAATGAAGTCATCGATTTTTTTAATTTACACATATCCAGGTATTCCGTTGTATCGGAAGATTTAACCCATTTTGAAATTAATAACGAAAAAGGATATTCAAATAAAGGAGAAGGAATATCTAATTTTAGTATTACTAATTATAGCTTTAATAACGAAACCAATAATTTAATATTCTCATTTTCTTTTAATGTTGGCGCAGCTTATAATAATACAAGAAAAGATCTTTCTGTATCCGGAGAAGTAAATATGATCGTATTAAAATCTATAACTCCATTTGATAGATAAAAAAAGAAAAAAACTGGCCCGTAAATAAAAATTTACGGGCTTTTTTTATGCAAAAAAACTATTAACAGATTAAAAATCAAAGATAAACATATCAAAAAAAGAACTTTATTAAAAAACGACGCTCTACATACGAAAATAATAATCAAAAAAATACATAAATAAAAAGGCACAAAAAACCAAAGTGTCGGAAAATGAAACTTTTGTGATGTAATATTGCAGTACTGAAACAAAAAAATAACATTCAGTACAATTAAAAATCAATAGTATTAAAAATGAAAAAAATGAAAAATTACTTTAAAATTATCTTAGTATGCTTTTTAGCAGTATCCTTTTATAACTGCGATGGAGAAGATGGGGCAGATGGCTTAACTGGCGAAAAAGGAATTGATGGAACAAACGGAAATGATGGCGTAAATGGGGAAAATGGTGCAGGGTTTGATGAATTAGTAAAATATGGAAGTATTAAACTTACTTTAACCGGGACAAGACCTGACAATGTTGCTTTTACAGACATCTCTGAATTTAAGTTTACCCCTGTTGAAGCAGAGGATCTCGACCATACTAATTCTGTATTTAAAACTAATTCAAGCACCTCTTTTAAATTACTTAGGTTTCTAAGCGCACCAGATGATGTTTTTCAAGAAGCTACAACAGGCATTAATTTTGTAGTTAACAACCCTGGTGAAGATACGCAAAGCATAGATTTTTCTCTATTAATTACTAATTACGCAATTATTTCTAATGATAATAAGTATTTTGTAATGAATAATTATTTCAATGGTAATGGATCCGGAGTTACCAATTTTAATATCACGAATTATAATTTTAATGAAGAAACAAATGAATTAACATTTTCGTTCTCTTTTAATGTAGATGGATTAAATAACTCTACAGGAAATGACCTTACAGCTTCTGGGGAAGTAGATGTTAAGGTGTTAGAAAGAATACAGGTAACCCGTTAAACCCTGTTAAAACAAATAATTAAATATAATTACTAAGCCTATATATCATAAGCTTAGTAATTATAATTTTTTGATGCTATCCAAATAAAAGTCGTAATAACTTAAAAATGTAGGGATTACAGGGCCATTAAATGGATTTGGAGCATTAAACAAAACACAAATAGCTATTTTATTATCAGGATCTACTAACAATTGTGTTTTATATTGATTTACATTACCTCCATGATAGATAATTCTGCGCCCTCTATAATCCAAGATACGCCAGCCCATTGCATAATAAGAATCTGTTACTCCATCCCAAAGATTTACATAGGTATCTTTATCGCTGGTACAAATAATTGGATTGAAAATATCTGTAAGACTTTCTTTAGAGATAATATCAGGGCGATATCCCATCAATACTTTTAAATACTCCCCCATATCAGAAATAGAAGCATTAACACCACCTGCTGCTGCTACATTATAATAGTTTTGATGAAGTTTATCTAGTTTATACGTTTTTGAATAGTGATTATAAGAGTGGGGTAAAGCTACATTGGTATTGTTTTTTATTTCAGAAAAGGTACTTGATGCATTATGCATTTCTGCTGGGTCAAAAAGTCTTTCTTTGAGGAGAGTTTCAAAAGTTTTTTTAGTATTCTTCTCCATTATTTTTTCTATAACCGAGAACATAGCATTTTGATACTCATAATCGATCCCTTCTTTTGCAACCACTCCTTTGGTTTTAAAACTACTAATAATACGATCTATAGAAAAACCATTCTGTATATGTCCAGAACAGGTATATGGGTACAACCCTGTTGTATGAGATAGTAAATGATCTACCCGAAGACGATCTGCCTGAGCCTTATCTTTTAAATCAAATGCCCGTAATGATTCTTTAATCTTTTGATTCCATTTTAATTCATTATGATCTACAAGGTTTCCTGCCAAAACTGCTGTAACTCCCTTTGATAAACTAGCTATTCTAAAAACAGTGTTTACATCTACAGAATCTTGCGTGTCAATTTTTTTTACACCAAAACCCTTTTTGTAAACAACGGTAGAGTCTTTAACAATTACAATAGCCGCTCCCGGGCATTCTGAAACATTAAAATTAGTAGTAAAAAACTTTTCGTAATGTTCTAAAAAGAAAGACAAAGAATCTTTTTTTGATATTTTTGGTCTTTCGTGTATACTACTTACATTTTCTTTGGGTTTTGATATATTACAAGATGCAAAAAAAATAATACCAAATACTACACAAAAATATTTCATACAATAACAATCTATATTGCCGCAAAATACATTTAAAATAGTATTTCTTAAAAACTTTTAAAACAAACTTTATAACACAAATCGATAAGTAGCTTTAATCAAAAAGGTGTTTTCTGGCTGTTGGCCCAAAATTTGGTTATCCAAACTTCTAAACAGATGATTTGACGGGTTTCCGTCACCGGTGATTCCTTGTGACCAAACTAAAAATATTTCAGAACCTGGTATATACTCCCATCGCAGTACCAAATTAGATCTAAATTGAACAAATGAAAAATCAGGATTATCAAATGTATAATCTACAGTTCCGTTTTTATCCTCATCTACCGAGTATTTGTCATCTGCAAAGGATATTTGATTTTGATCATATAAAGTCACCCTATCCCTAAGATCACTTGCAATAGCATCATTTACGTAATTAAAATTTGTATATCGTCCTCTTGATATAAAAGGTTGCCCATAATACTGTATAGTAAGATTAGGATTAATACTATAATTTAATCGTATACTTGCACTTAAGGTTTGCTGATCAATTTCTGCAGTTATATATCTTGTTGTATTATTAAAATTTTGTTCTGTAACATACTGTGTTTTATTAGGGTTTTCTTCAAATTCTGGATTTAAAGACATACTAAATGCATTAAATGGTTGGTAATTTAACCTAAGTACATATCTTCGAAAAGAAAAATTATTTTGTTGTGTAAATGAATTTACATGTCCCATAGCAAAGTTGAATTTTTTTCTTTTATCAGAACCAAAAAATAGTACCGCTATATTTTCTTGAGAAAAACGGTAGCGAGGTCCTCCCCGTAAAATTGTATTTGTAAAAATACGTGGCTTATGTATCATCTCTACCTCTGTCCACCAATTATTTGCATAATTAATATCTCCTTCCAGAGCATATTGAATACGATTATAATTCCCTTCAAAATCAAATGCTGATGATTGGTTAACTTCTATTGTTGCTCTGCGATAAAATTTTGTTGGTCTTAGAAACAAGTATTTAATTTCGGCAAACTGCCTGATATCATCTGCTTGTCTTAAAAACCCTATATCATTTAATTCTAGTTCTGGAGATCGCCAAAAAAAACCTCCTGCATATCTCCAGTTTCCTCCTCCAGATTTTCCTCCAACCAGCTTACCACCTGTTCCGGTTAATGAAGTCCTGTTGGCATCAACATCTACATGATCTGCATCTGCACGCTGAAAAAGATGTGTAAGGCTTTCTTGCGTATATTTAATAGCCTCTTTAGATCCTTCGACATGGCTTGCTACCATATTACCTTCTATAAAATATTTTCTATCCTTCCAGCTATGCCTAAAATCCAAGCCTCCTGTATAAGCAGATTGATGAAGTATATTCAGATTGTTTTCTCTCACACCTGCTAATTCTGAAGTTTCATTAGTATTTACGTTTTCATAATCAATATTCAATATATCCCCCAAATCCCGATTTGTTGCTGTAAAAATTCCCCCAACAAAAGAGTTACGTTCATTAAAATCTTTTTGCACCCTGCCAACCGCATAATTTGTTAAGGGTTCTGCTACAGCCTCTCTTTTGTGCCCCTCCTTATCTTCTATTTTGGCAATCTCCCTGGAGGTTATACTTTCTAAAACCCCGACAGACCACCCATCCTTGGTTTTTCCACTAAACTTAGCAGCACCAAGTATAGTAGTATTATTTGGCAAGTCGATATATTCATCATTTGCAGAATTAGAATTATTTATTGGGTTTTCTCCTACAGCTCCTTGCGGGCTTCTGCCTATTCTTCGGGAATAAAACAAATTATCAAATCCATTAGCAAATTGATAATCAAAAATGTTTTTGTTTTCCACAAAAAATGGTCTTTGTTCTTCAAAAAAGACCTGAAAACCATCTAATGCAATTGCTGCCGGATCTGCTTCTACTTGTCCAAAATCAGGATTAACAGTTAGATCCAAAGTAAGGTCATTGGTTACCCCTATTTTTGCATCTAATCCTCCGTTAAGTTTAAAATCATTGCCATCTCTAAAAGGATTTCCTTCTTCTTCGGGATATGTATCTAACTGGGTAACGGCAAATGGTTGGATTTCTAATTGTTTTTGCGCCTCAATATTGATCAACCCATGAAGCTCTCCAAACTCACTTACAAATCCAGAAGCATCTCTGGGTATACGTTGCCAAACAGAGCGTTCATCATTTCTAAAAAATAATCGGCTAATTTGCATTCCCCATATTTGCTCCCTTACTTTTCCAAATTTTAATTGGCTTAATGGTATTTTTATTTCTGCGGTCCATCCTTCGCTATCTATAGCACTGGCAGCATACCAAATAGGGTTCCAGCTACTATCCCAATTGTCTCCATTTTGAGATACAAACTCATCTCCTTTTACCCCCGATGCAGTTATTGTAAAAGAAAAAGCTGTTCTCTTATCATGGTACGTATCCAGGATAAGTGTTATACGATCTCCGGCAAAGCCATCTCTTCGAGAGAGTCTTTTTTCTATTTTATCTGGTTCATCATCAAAACACTTATATGCAACATAAAGAAACTTTTGATCGTATACTATTTTAAATTTTGTTTTCTGGCTCGGAGGAGTATTTTCATCTGGTTGGCTCTCAATAAAATCCCCATCCCACTCTACAGTTTCCCATCCCAAATCATCCAGCACTCCGTCTATTTTTAAAACATCACCTTCTTTAAGCGATTTGGTTATATATCTTCTCTTTTTAGTAACACTGGTAGAATCTTGTGCTACAATGGTAAAAGGAAATAGAAAAAGTGCCAAAAAAAAGGTATAAACTTTCATGAAAATTAAATATTTGACGATTGATATGTCTAAATATGATAGAAATTAATTTGTTTTGTCACATTTACTTCTTTTTTTTAGTAAAAAATTAACAGGAAATCATTACATTAATCCCTTTTACAATTCAAATAACTGCATCTTACTTGTAAGATCTCTAAAAGCCAATACATCAAACTTTTAAAATAATAATGAGTCACCTATTTGCTATCTAAATATATAATTGTACATTTGCACCCCTATTTTATGATAGGAAAGGAATGTTTAATTAAGTAAAAAATAATTAGTGTGGACACATTAAGTTACAAAACAGTATCTGCTAACAAAGCTACCGTTACAAAAGAATGGTTGCATGTAGACGCTGAAGGACAGACTTTAGGACGTCTTTCTTCTGTAGTTGCAATACTACTAAGAGGAAAGCACAAGCCTAGCTTTACCCCACACGTTGATTGCGGTGATAATGTTATCATTACCAATGCCGATAAAATCAACTTAACAGGAAAAAAGTGGACAGATAAATCTTATATCCGTCACACTGGATATCCTGGAGGGCAAAGAAGTCTTACTGCTCAGGAATTGTTTAGCAAAAATCCAGAGCGTTTAATCGAAAAGGCGGTAAAAGGAATGCTTCCTAAAAACAAATTAGGAGCAGTTTTATTCCGTAATCTAAAGGTATATGCAGGAGCAGAACACAATCAAGATGCTCAGCAGCCTAAAACTGTTAACTTAAAAGAATTTAAGTAATGGAAGTTATTCACAAAATTGGTCGTAGAAAAACGGCTGTAGCCAGAGTTTATCTTAAAGATGGTTCTGGAAAAATCACTATTAACAAAAAAGACCTTGTTGATTATTTCCCAACTGCTACTTTACAATACAAAGTAAACCAACCTTTGGTTTTAACAGGAAATGAAGATAAATTCGACATTTTGGTAAATGTTTATGGTGGAGGAATTACAGGACAAGCTGAAGCAATACGTTTGGCGATATCAAGAGCAATGTGCACTTTGGACGCAGAAGACGCTACTGAGTCTGAAGACGGAAGAGCAACAGGTAACAGAGGTATCCTTAAACCAGAAGGCTTGTTAACCAGAGATCCTAGAATGGTAGAACGTAAAAAGTTCGGACAGAAAAAAGCACGTAAGAAATTCCAGTTCTCTAAACGTTAATTTATTAAAACAGTATTTGTTGTTACCTCACCTTATGAGGGGTTAGTTTAGCATCTAAATGCCCAAGGCCATACAATAATAGTAGCCACTTGAGCATTGCTAATTCAACAGAACGTAAACTATTACAAAAATGGCAAACAATATCGAAGTAAAAGAATTACTTGATGCAGGTGTACACTTTGGTCACCTAACAAGAAGATGGGATCCAAACATGGCTCCTTATATCTATATGGAGCGTAATGGTATTCACATCATTAATCTATATAAAACTGCTGCAAAAATCGATGAAGCCAGCGAAGCTTTAAAAAAGATAGCAGCATCGGGCAGAAAAATCCTTTTTGTCGCTACAAAAAAACAAGCCAAAGAAATCGTGGCAGAAAAAGCAGCCAAAGCCAACCAACCATACATTACTGAAAGATGGCCTGGTGGTATGCTTACCAACTTTATTACTATTCGTAAAGCCGTTAAAAAAATGGCTGCTATTGATAGAATGAAAAAAGATGGTACTTTTAATACATTATCTAAAAAAGAACGTTTACAAGTAGATCGTTTAAGAGCTAAGCTAGAAAAGAACTTAGGTTCTATTTCTGATATGACCCGTCTGCCTGGAGCATTATTTGTTGTAGATATTACTCGCGAGCATATCGCAGTAAAAGAAGCTCAGAAATTAAACATTCCTATTTTTGCAATGGTAGATACTAACTCTGACCCTCGTCAAGTACAGTATGTTATCCCTGCAAACGATGATGCTTCAAAATCTATAGACAAAGTAATGACCTATGTTACCGATGCCGTTATAGAAGGTCTAAGCGAAAGAAAAGCTGTAAAAGATACACCTAAAAAAGATGCATCTGCAAAAGCTAAAAATGAAGAAGCACCAATAGTACTTGATGCTGCAAACGAAGAAGAATAGATAGGATTTGGCAATCCGTAATCTTTTTAAATTCGAAGTTGAGTTTTAACCCTTTCAAAACAAAGCTTAACTTTAATATAAAATTGACAAGTCGTTTGGTTTTTTACTTTTGCAGTACTAACTAAACGACTTGTTTTTTATACAAACAACACATTTACACATTAAATATTTAAAAATATGGCAAATATTACAGCAGCCGAAGTAAGTAAATTGCGTCAAGCTACAGGTGCCGGAATGATGGACTGTAAAAAAGCGCTTGTTGAAGCCGAAGGAGATTTTGACAAAGCAATCAGAATCCTTAGAGAAAAAGGACAAAAAATTGCTGACAAAAGAGCTGACAGAGAGTCTTCTGAAGGTGCAGTTATTGCAAAAGTTAATGACACTAAAAACAAAGGAATAATTGTATCTCTTAATTGCGAAACTGATTTCGTAGGAAAAAATGAGTCTTTCGTTTCTTTAGCTAATGAATTAGCAGAAATAGCTCTTAACGTTTCTTCTAAAGAAGAATTATTAGCTACAAATTTTAATGGCATGACTGTTCAGGAAAAACTTACCGAGCAGACTGGTGTTATTGGTGAAAAAATAGAAATCGGGGATTTTAAAATATTAGAAGCTCCTTTTGTTGGATTTTATATACACGGAAACAAAATTGGTGCATTAACCGGTTTATCTTCAAATATCGAGAATGCAGACACACTTGCCAAAGACATTTCTATGCAAGTAGCTTCTATGGGGGCAACAACACTTTCTTATAAGGATTTTGATCCGGAATATGTGGCTTCAGAAACCCAAGCAAGAATTGCAGCTATTGAAAAAGAAAACATAGAACTTGGACGATTAGGCAAAACATTAAAAAATGTGCCTCAATTTATTTCAAGAGCGCAATTAACAGATGAAATAATTGCACAAGCCGAAGAAAACTTAAAAGCTGAATTAAAGGCTGAAGGTAAACCAGAACAAATCTGGGACAAAATTCTTCCGGGAAAACTAGAAAGATTCATTTCTGATAATACAACACTTGATCAAGAACAGTGTCTTCTTGACCAAAACTTTATCAAAGATGACAAGAAAAGTGTTTCAGAATATGTTAAATCACTTGGAGATGTATCTGTAGTTGCTTTTGAAAGAGTTTCTTTAGGATAAATCCAAAATCATATTTTTTTCAGGTATTGGCCGAAAAAATCAAAACCGCTTCTGTAAAAGAAGCGGTTTTTTTTTCATCATTTTCAAAATATTCTCATCCTGATTCTGTTACGTTTATAAGCACCTAATTTATTAAAGTACTTACCCCCAAAAACGAAGATTGACTCCCCAATCAATCCACGATACACAAACCTGTTAAGGTTATATATCTAATAAACGCACAAAAAACATTTTCAAAATATTTTTTATCCCCAACATTTTTTTGTTTTCCATGAAGCAAAACTAAGGTATAATTAAACACCAATCAATACTATTAGCAGGGGAAAATCACCCTTTTTTATCAAAAGCAGCAAAATTTCAATATTTAGTTTCTTTTCTATAAAAAACACCTTTATAACCCAAAATATTTTCTAAATTAAGAATATCGCTATATTTGCATCACAGTTAAATCTCACAATGAAATACAAAAGAATATTACTCAAATTATCAGGCGAAGCTCTAATGGGGGATCGCCAATATGGAATTGACCCTAAAAGACTAGCAGAATACGCCTACGAAATCAAACAAATTACTGAAAAAGGTGTACAAGTTGCCATTGTAATTGGAGGAGGTAATATTTTTAGAGGTGTTGCAGGAGCCAGCAAAGGAATGGACAGAGTCCAAGCAGATCACATGGGTATGTTAGCCACCGTTATCAATGGATTAGCTTTGCAAAGCGCACTTGAAGACGCTAAAATACCTACCCGATTACAATCTGCTGTAAAAATTAATGAAGTTGCAGAACCATTTATTCGCAGAAGAGCAATACGACACTTAGAAAAAGGAAGGGTCGTGATTTTTGGAGGAGGAACAGGAAATCCTTATTTTACTACAGATTCTGCCGCAGTACTTAGAGCAATTGAAATCAATGCCGATGTTATTTTAAAAGGCACCAGAGTAGATGGGATTTATACTTCGGATCCCGAAAAGAACGCAGATGCAACCAAATTTGATTTTATAACATTTGATGATGTTTTGCGCAAAGGGCTAAAAGTAATGGATACTACAGCCTTTACATTAAGTCAGGAAAATGAACTACCAATAATTGTTTTTGACATGAATAAAGCCGGAAACCTGTTAAAAGTAGTTGCCGGTGAATCCATTGGCACCCAGGTAAACCTTTAATCATGTTGACTTATTTTTTGATTAATCAGAAGAAAAGAACTAAAAAATGAACGAAGAAATAGATTTTATAATAGATTCTGCTAAAGAGGCAATGCAAGCTGCAATTACTCATTTAGAAAAAAAATTACTTAATATCAGAGCAGGAAAAGCATCTCCTGCAATGTTAGGTGGCGTTATGGTTGAATACTACGGCTCTCCTACCCCATTAAATCAAGTAGGAAATGTAAGCACTCCAGACGCAAGAACTATAACTATCCAACCTTTTGAAAAATCCTTGATCCAAGCAATCGAAAAAGGTATCCTGTTGGCCAATTTAGGCTTTAACCCTATGAACAATGGGGACAGTGTGATTATAAGCGTCCCTCCTCTTACTGAAGAACGGCGTAAAGACCTTGCTAAACAAGCTAAGTCTGAAGCAGAAGATTCGAAAATTGGTGTACGAAACGATCGTAAAAACGCTAATAATGAAATTAAAAAATTAGAAAAAGAAGGATTATCTGAAGATCTGGCAAAAGTAGCAGAAACAAATATCCAGGAATTAACAGATATATATATCAAAAAAATTGATGAAATACTTAGCAAAAAAGAAAAAGAAATCATGACCGTTTAATCTTTTTTTATAGTATTTTAATTATAACACAAGCGTTTTCTAAACGGAAACGCTTTTTTTGTATCTTCGTTTTTTCGAATCTATTTAACATAATGCAAAACAAACTCTTTTGTTTATTTTTTTTTACGCACTTTGTATTAATTTCTCAAATTAGCATCACGGGTATAGTTATAGATCAAAGCTCTAAAGAACCTTTATCATTTGCTACAGTAAAAACCAATGACTCCTCTTATGCACTTACCTCTGTAAAAGGAGAGTTTACCATACGATGTAATACCTATCCCATAATATTGACCATAAGCTATTTAGGATATCAAAAAAAAACTATCGTAATTACAGAAAAAAAAACTGAAAAACTCACAATTGGGCTTATCTCTCAAGAAGAAAACCTGGATATAGTAAAATTAGGTAGCCTGCAAAATATCGCAGCAAAAATTATTAATGAAGCTATTCGTAAAAAAAAACAAAACAACCCCAATAAATCACTATCCTCCTACAGTTACAAAAGCTATAATAAATTAAAGATAACAGAAGATCATCAAGCCCATTTAAAAACCAATGATACTTCTAACACAGATATAGAGCACATATTCAATAAAGCCCATTCCTTTTTATCTGAAAAAATAAGCTTACATCAATTCAAAAAAAATATTGGGCAAAAAGAAACAGTGCTGGCAACCAAAATGACCGGTTTCAAAAAACCAATTTATAATGTATTAGGTATTAAAATACAATCCAACTCTTTATACGATGAAGATTATACTATTTTCAACAACAAATACATAGCTCCATTATCTAAAATTGCCTTAAAAAATTATCACTATAAAGTTTTGGACACTACACAAAGCAAAACTCCTGCTTTTGTCATCCTTTTTCAACCACGAAAATCTAAAAATTTTGCAAGCCTCGAAGGAGTATTATACATCGATGTAAAAACATTGGCCATTCAAAAAGCTATTATAGAGTTACGAGGAGAGCTTAATGTAATGGCAACCCATGATTTCAAATACTTTTCCGAAAAAGAAAGTTGGTTTCCGACCCGACAAGAAATTACAATAAGACCCGGAAACGGAAGGCAAAAAGTAAGCCTTTTTGGTGGTCAAATTGCTGTAGGAAGAATAGGAAACAATAAAAAACACGCACTCAAGAACAATGATTTCTTAATCTATACAACCGACTTAATTGATATCCAGTTAGAAAAAAAAGAAAATTTAAACATAAATCAAGCCAGCATAAAAATTGACCCATTGGCAAATGACAGGCCTGAATCTTACTGGAATCAATACCGCACCAATACTATTACCAAAAAAGATCTAAATTCGTTTCCAATAGTTGACAGTATAGTAAAAGCTCAAAATATCGAACGAAGAATCGATGTGATCCAAAGTTTTAATATTGGGTATTATCCTGTCGGCTTTTTTGACTTTGATCTTACATACCCTGTTAAATTTAACAATTATGAAGGTTTACGGGTAGGATTAGGAGGCAAAACAAACACAAAATTCTCTAGCAGATTTAGATTAGAAGGATATCTTGTTTATGGCTTTAGAGATTCAAGGTTTAAATATGGTATCGGAGGAGGAATTTTATTAAATAAAAAATCAGATTCGTGGCTTAACATAAATTACAAAGATGATGTTAAAGAAGTAGGTAGTTTTTTATATCTCACAGACCGAAGAGTATATTCCTTGTTTGAACCACGTTTAGTAAATATCGACTTTTACTATAAACACAAAACATGGAGTACCAGTCTGCAAAAACAAATTTTTCCCAAATTAATGTCTGAAACCCAATTTTCGGTAAGCAATATTGATCAGACCGGAGGATATGCATACACAAACAATGACATTTCTTTTTCTTCATACAAAATATCAGAAGCAACCATAGCGTTAAGGTGGAGTCCATTTAGTGAGTTTTTAAAAACCCCTAATCAGTTTAAAGAAATCCATGAAGGATACCCAAAAATAACAGCACAATATACCCAAGGTTTTAAGGGTGTGTTTGATAGTGACTTTGAATATCGAAAGATAGGACTTAAAGCAGAGTACGTTGTTAATCGTATTAATCAATCCCAAACAAGTTTTTTATTAGAAGCAGACTATGCAACCGGAGGCATCCCTCTTACCCATTTGTACCATACATACCCCAATGCCCCCACAAAAGAAACCGCATTAAGAAGATTTTCTGTAGCAGGCAGAAGAACTTTTGAAACCATGTATTTTGGCGAGTTTTTTAGTGATAAGTTAGCAACGCTACAAGTTAAACACAAAATAAGACCAATACATATCACCAATTGGTTAAAACCTGAACTTGTTTTTATAAGCCGTTATGCAATCGGTGAAGTTAGCGATATCAAAAAACATGAAGGAGTTGATTTTTCTTCTTTACAACAAGGATATCAAGAATCCGGAATAGAAATCAATAAGTTATTTGCCGGTTTTGGGTTAAGTTTTGCTTACCGTTACGGAGCATATCATCTACCAGAATTTGAAGATAACATCTCTTTTAAATTCACCTTTTATTTAAAACTTTAATTCTCAAAACAAGACCTTATTTTCTTTATCAAATTAGTTAAATTATATGCCCCCAATCCTTACCTTTGCACAAGGAAAGTAAAGAATGGCAAAATTATTCAGTTTCGGGTTTTGGAATGCACTGGCTGGAATCATACTCCGTAATAGGGCAGTAATATTTCTAGCAATAATAGGGATAACAATTTTTTTAGGGTTTCAATGGAAAAACATGAAGTTTTCCTATACTGAAGCTAATCTGCTCCCTGATGATCATGAGGTAAATATACAATACCAAAAATTTCTTGAAAAATTTGGGGAAGAAGGTAATTTAATAGTAATGGCAGTTAAAGACAGTACGCTATTTACTCCTGAAAAATTAAAAGCATGGAATGATTTCAACACTTCTTTCAAAGCATATAAAGAGATTGATCTGGTAGTATCTATTGCCGATCTCAAAACTTTAAAAAAAGAAGATAATCCCTCAAGATTTGAATTAGTACCATTTATTAAAGACAGTATTTATACTAAAAAACAAGTTGCAAAGTATAAAAATGAACTATTCAATAAATTACCTTTTTATGAAGGATTAGTGTATAGCAAAAAATCCCAAACTGTACAAAGTGCACTTTATCTAAAAAAAGACATTGTAAACACTCCTCTAAGAAAAAAGTTTATTGAAGAAATACTTCAGCCTGCCGTTGCTGATTTCGAAAAAAAATATGATCTAGACGTTAAAGTATCTGGTATGCCGTATATCAGAACCTTGAATTCTCAAAATATAATGGATGAAATTCAAATTTTCATTCTTGCAGCTTTACTCGTTACTTCTTTGATTTTCTTTTTCTTTTTCAGATCCTTTAGGGCCACTTTTATATCCATGACAGCAGTTATCATAGGAGTAATGTGGGCTTTTGGATTTTTAGGACTCTTAGAGTACGAAATCACTGTGTTAACAGCAATTATACCACCATTAGTAATTGTTATAGGTATACCTAATTGTATTTTCTTGATTAATAAGTATCAGCAAGAAATTAAAAAACACGGTAATAAAGCAAAATCTTTACAACGAGTAATTACAAAGGTGGGTAATGCAACATTAATGACAAATGTTACTACAGCTGCCGGATTTGCAACTTTTGCCTTAACAGAAAGTAAATTACTAAGAGAATTTGGTATTGTAGCTTCCTTAAACATTATTGCCTTGTTTATACTTTGCTTATTGGTCATAACTATAATATATAGCTATATGCCCCAACCCAAAGAAAGGCATTTAAAGCATTTAGGTAAAGGATGGATAGAAAAATTGATGGATTGGATGGAGAATATGGTAAAAACAAGAAGGGTAACCATATACTTTTCTTCTGTTATTATCTTAATTGTTAGTATTATTGGCATCTATACTATAAAGGTTTCCGGGAGTTTATTAGAAGATATGCCAAAATCTGCCGGTTTTTACAAAGATATAGAGTTTTTTGAAGAAGAATTTGATGGCATTATGCCTTTAGAGATTTTAATAGATACCAAACGAAAGCAAGGAGTATTAAAGTTGCCTACATTAAAACGAATGGAAAAACTCCAAGAGCTTTTAGAAGAAACCCCAGAGCTCTCAAAGCCAATTTCTATTGTTAACCTTGTTAAATATTCTAAACAAGCCTTTTATAACGGAAACCCTAAATACTACCAGATACCAACCAGTCAGGAAAGAAACTTTATTTTACCCTACGCAAATAGTTTTGAATCTGAAGCAGGAGTGATGAAAAGCTATGTAGACTCTACCGGGCAATATGCCAGGATAACTACATTTATGAAAGATGTAGGCACTGAAGAAATGGAACGTATAGAATCTACCCTTATACCACAGATTGAAAAAATATTTCCAAAAGACCGGTACGATGTTTCCTTTACAGGTAAAGCACTTATTTTTCAGAAAGGAACTAAATATTTGGTATGGAACCTAACCTTTTCATTAGGTCTTGCAGTACTATTAATAGCTCTATTTATGGCCTGGATGTTTAGATCCTGGAAAATGATAGTAATATCCTTAATTCCTAATTTATTACCATTATTAATGACCGCTGGTTTAATGGGATATTTAGGTGTACCTATTAAACCTTCTACTATATTGGTTTTTAGTATTGCATTTGGTATTTCTGTAGACGACACCATACATTTTCTTGCAAAATACAGACAGGAATTAAAAGCAAATCATTGGAGGATCAGAAAATCTGTTCTTGCGGCCTTAAGAGAAACAGGGGTTAGTATGTTCTACACCTCAACTGTTTTATTTTTTGGTTTCTCTGTATTTATGATATCCAGTTTTGGCGGGACTAAGGCATTAGGAGGGCTTGTATCCACAACTTTATTATTTGCCATGCTATCTAATCTGTTATTGCTTCCTTCTCTGTTACTCTCTCTGGAAAGAAGTATTGCTAACAAAAAAACCCTTAAAGAGCCTACTCTAAAAATTATTCCCAACGACGACGAGCTAGATGAGCCCAATAAAAAGAACTAGTTAGATTACACAGCTGTACATAAAATCCCTGTAAGGAAAATCGAACTATTTTTTGGCTTAAAAATAAAATTCAGGAGTAACTATTGTAATATTTAATTTTGAAGTAAGAAATCAACAATCCAGAAACAAACTTACTAGATATGCTTTTGAAAACATATATTTTGTTTTTGAGGCAAGAGGGAAGGTAATACCATTTTAACTTTGAAATAGTACTAATAAATTATTTCTTTTTCATATATTCTTCCTTAAAAAATATAACCGTAACTACAGCTATGCTTAGGTTTTTTTGCCTTGAATACTTAAAAAAAATCAATTTCTATACGCACGATTTCAAAGTTAAAATGGTATCATGAAATCGTCATTAAAAAAATATCACAAAAAAGCCCCGTCAGAAACTAACGGGACTTGTGTAAGATAGATTACCCCAAAACCTATCGAACTAAACTTAACGTAAACACAATCGTCATAATTGCATACGCAAGATAATACCCCTTTTTATATTTTAAAATACCTAATGGGGGGGAAAAATCCCCTTTTTTCAAAAACATCGGAAAATTTAACATTATTTAGGTAAACAATATTTTGAAAATAAAACTAATTATTTGATATACAGATTATTAAACAAACTATTTATTCTTTTACTATTTTTATTTTTATATAAAAGCCTTCAAAAAAAACATGTTTTCTAGCCTAAAATAGCTTCCAATAGTATTTTTTTTAGAATTGGATTTTAAAAAAGCGTCGAATTTTGATTACAAAGCACAATCCTTCTTTTTTGAATTGATAAGATTATGCTACAATCCGATTAAAAAATTATCTTTGCTACCTCAAAATTCATACATAGTTTATATATAGTAAACTATAAAGTATGAAAAAATAATTTTTAAAATAATTTAGAAAAACAAATTATAATAATTCATAGGATGTGCATATAATCAAATTTTGATATTGATTTGACTATTATATACACTACATCTAATCTTAAAAAAATAAAAACTAATGAAACATACTAAAGTAATAGAAGTACTACAAAGTGATAAGCTATTACAACCTGTAATTGTTAAAGGCTGGGTTCGTTCATTTAGAAATGATCGTTTTATTGCAATTAATGATGGATCAACCATAAATAATATCCAGTGTGTTTTAGACGATAACACAATTAACAAAACTACACAAGACAGAATTAATATTGGAGCGGCAGTTGCAATAACAGGAACTCTTGTTGAAAGCCAAGGGCAAGGACAACGTGTAGAAATACAGGTAACCAATGTTGAGATTGAAGGAGATGCAGATCCGGAAGAATTAAAACTTACTATTTTATCTCCAAAAAGGCATACTTTAGAAAAATTAAGAGAACAAGCGCATTTAAGGGTGCGAACAAATACTTTTGGGTCAATAATGAGGGTTCGCTCAAAACTGTCCTTTGCTATACATGAATATTTTCAAAAAAATGATTTCTATTACGTTCATACCCCAATAATTACAAAAAGCGATGCAGAGGGAGCTGGCGAGGCTTTTAAAGTAACTAATCTGGACCTTAATAATATCTCTAAAAATGAAAATGGCGAGGTTGATTATAAAAAAGATTTTTTTGGTGGCGAAACAAATTTAACTGTTTCTGGTCAATTAGAAGCAGAAACATACGCTATGGGATTGGGACAGGTATATACTTTTGGGCCTACCTTTAGGGCAGAAAACTCAAATACCTCCCGCCATCTGGCTGAGTTCTGGATGGTAGAACCAGAAGTAGCTTTTTGTGACTTGGATGGTAATATGGATTTGGCAGAAGATTTTATAAAATACGTAATTAAATTTGTTTTAGAAAATTGCCCGGATGATTTAGAATTTTTAGAAAACCGTTTAGCTCAAGAAGATAAACAAAAACCGCAAGAAGAGAGATCAGAAATGCTGTTAAGGGACAAACTCAAGTTTATATTAGATAATAATTTTAAACGAGTAAGTTATACAGAAGCTATTGAAATTCTAAAAAACTCTAAACCTAACAAGAAAAAGAAGTTTAAATTTCCTATTGAAGAGTGGGGAGCAGATCTACAAAGTGAACATGAAAGATTTCTTGTTGAAAAACATTTTAAATGCCCCGTAATCTTATTTGATTATCCCGCAAACATAAAGTCATTTTATATGCGCCTTAATGAAGATGGAAAGACGGTAAGAGCTATGGATATATTGTTTCCAGGAATAGGAGAAATTGTTGGTGGTTCTCAAAGAGAGGAACGTCTGGATGTTTTGAAAGAAAAAATGGCAACTCTTAACATCCCTGAAGAAGAATTATGGTGGTATCTGGATACCCGCCGATTTGGAACCTGTACACATAGTGGTTTTGGTCTGGGGTTTGAACGTTTAGTTCTTTTTGTTACTGGCATGAGTAACATTCGCGATGTTATCCCATATCCAAGAACACCACTTAACGCAGAGTTTTAATTAAGACATATAGTTTTGTGTATTTCCGAAATATTCAAACTCTCAATTTTATTTTTTAATATACTATGTATTTAAAAAAGCAGATACTCATCCTCATAATTATAGGGTCTTGTTTAAATATTTTTGGACAAAAGGGGAATATTTCGATTTTTCCTAAACCAAAATGGGTAAACAAAATAGACACTCCCGACATTGGTAATAAAAACGATATTGAAACATCTGGTTTTTATTACCAATTAATAGATTTTCAAAGCGATATAGATCTTCAAAGTTATTTTTCTCATTATACAATCGAAGTAATTAATAATGAAGGCATACAACAAATATCTGATATCAATGTTGATTTCGATCCTTCTTATCAAAAACTGGTTTTTCACAATATAAGTATAATTAGAGATGGAAAAACAATTAAAAAGCTCTTTTTGGATCAAATCAAGACTATCCAAAGAGAGACCAGTATGGAAAGGTTTCTTTATGATGGTACAATTACTGCATTTGTAAACATAACCGATGTAAGAGTAGGTGATATCATAGATTACTCTTACACTATAGAGGGATCTAACCCTATATATGAGAACAAATATCATAGTAAACTATATTTTCAATACTCTATCCCTATCCATCACTTATATAACAGGATAAGGATATCAAAAAACAGAAACTTATATATTAAATCTTTTAACAATGCCGAAATAAATCAACCTGTCTTTTTAGATAATAAGAATGAGTATATTTGGGAACATACAGATATTTCACCATTAATTTACGATACCAATACTCCTTCTTGGTATGATCCTTTTCCTAACGTATCTATATCAGAATACAATTCCTGGAAAGAAGTATCCAATCAGTATTCTAAGTATTATTACTTAAACAAGGATGATAAAAATAAATTCATAAAAAATATAAAACAGTTATTTTCTGGGGTCCCAAAAGATTCATTGATTGACGTTATAAGAACATTTGTACAAGATGAAATAAGATATTTAGGCTTTGAAGGAGGTATAAACTCTCACAAACCAGATAATCCCATTAGAGTATTGAATCAAAGATATGGGGATTGTAAAGCAAAATCTTTTCTTTTATCTGAAGCATATCATGTATTTGATATCGAAGCATATCCAACTTTGGTAAGTTCTTATAATGGCATTAACATACCAGAAGAATTACCATCACCAAATGTATTTAATCACTGCATTGTACAAGTAAAAAAAGACAATGCTATTTATTACATAGACCCTACAATTAGTAATCAAGGGGGGAGCTTAAAAAATTTATCTATTCCCAATTACAATACTGGTCTGGTTCTCAAAAAAGAAGAAAACAAACTTTCGGATATTAAATTCAAATCGAAAAGCACTCTGGTAATTACCGAAGAGTTTGATGTCGATAATATTGGAGGTAATGGATATCTTGATATAACTTCAAAATATACAGGATCAAGTGCAGACGACCAAAGGGCGTATTTTGCCAAACAAGATATAAACAAAATTCAAAAAGAATATCTCAATTTTTATAGTGCTTTATACCCAAGCATAAAGGAGTTTTCTAAAATAGAAGTTATCGATAATAGGCTGGATATAAATGAAATAACGATTAAAGAAAGTTATTTTATTGATTCTCTTTGGACTAAATCATCAGAAAATGAAAATATACTGATTAGTGAGTTCTATCCTTTAAATATTGAATCTTATGTAAATATAGATAAGTCTCCGAATAGAGATATGCCATATCACGTTAAATATCCTTTAGATATAAGTCATAAAATTATTATAAACCTTCCTGAAAAATGGAATCTATCTCCAGAAAACAGAAAGCTAGAAAGTGATGTGTATGAATATCATTTTAATGTAGAATATGATAATCAAAAAATAGAAATTGACCATAAGTACAAAACTTTAAAAAGTTTTATAACACCAGAAGAAACAAAATCCTTTATAGGGGACCATGAAAAAATATTAAACAATTTATCTTATCAGCTTACCTATAATAAGGGCTATACAGAAAATAACCCTAAAACAAGTTGGATATTAATCTTCTTTTCTATTTCGATTTTATTGATAAGTACCTTTTTTGCCTATAAAGTATATTACAATTATAATTTACCATCAAAAAATACAGATGGTAATTCACAAAAAATTGGAGGATGGTTGATTCTAATAGTAATTGGACTTATATTCACTCCAATTAAAATACTTTATGAAGTATTAAAAAACTCTCAAGATTTTTTTGGAATGAACACTTGGGTTTATATAAGTTTAGATCACAGTTCATTTAGTGAATTATTTCTTTCATTACTCATTATTTTTGAATTGATCTATAATTCTGCTTTTTTTGTATTTTCAATTCTAATTATACTATTATTCTTTAAACGCAGAACTATACTCCCTAATATTATTATAATCTTCTATTCATCATCTTTTATTTTTCTTTTCTTAGACTCCATTTTAGCCTTCAGTTTAAATGAATCATTTTACTCTGAAATTGAAAAAATGCAAGCTTATAAAGAAATAGGGAAATCATTCATAAAAGTGGTGATATGGATTCCTTACTTTTTGTTTTCAAAAAGAGTTAAATCTACTTTTACAGAGGAAATCATCTCTTTGAAGAAAAAATCAGTTACTATGCCTTTTTAATAAAATCTCAGAAATTAGATTCTTTATAATAATTTTATCCGGATCTGATTTTTGAGATTTGTTTTTCGCATCTTGTATCTTTTTATAATGTGGCATCTTTCCTGTTTTTTCTATAACCATAAGAACTTCTTCAAAAAAACCATTTAAAATAGGGATCACAAATCTGCTGGATTCGTTTTTTTGTTTTAAATGAATAAATTTTTTGGTGTAGGCCAAAAAAGTTTGTGGATATTGCGAAAAAGTAAGTAATGCTTCGCAAAAACTATTGTAAACTTCTGTTTTACTAAGATTATTTTTAAATTTAAGCGTTTCGGGATTTATTTGTGTCAATACATATAATAATATGGTTTCTTTAATAAAAGTACTATAATCCTTCTTAGAATAATAATATACTTCCATTCCGATATTAGTATTTACCACCAACACTTCCTGACCTATAGTTTCTTTTAAAAATGATTCAAAAACCGCAACCATAGACGAGGACATTAACAACCTTTTACTAATACCTACACCTCTTATGTTTACAGATTTAATACTTTCTATTTCTTTGTTATTGTTCACCGGGTAATCTTAAATAATCCTGATATTTCTAGTCCTTGATTTTTAGCATGCATCTCGGCAGTATAACCACGATTGTCTTTTGCCTGTGTATCCGCCCCTTTTTCAACCAACAACTTGATAATTTCCTTTTGTCCAAATGTAGCAGCATATATCAATGCAGTAGCATCATTCAGGTTTTTTGCATTTACATCTGCACCCTTTTCTATAAGTAGTTTTGCTATGTCGTAATATCCTTTAAAACAAACCCCCATTAGCGCCGTATTTCCTGAAGCGTCCTTTGCATCCACATTGGGGGCATAATCCAGAATTGTCTTTGTAATTTCCTCAAGCCCATAATAAGATGCCAACAGCAAAGGTGTAGAACCCCTGTTATCTTTTTCGTTAACCAACAAAGGATTTGCATTTAGAATTGTTTTTACTTTTTCTACTTCTTCAGATCGAATAGCATTAAAAATATCTTCCATGTTTATTTTGTCATTTTTTTTTGTGAATACTTAACAACTGGTCGGAAGGTTTTTTTGAAATATCTCAAAGAAACCTTCCGTCCTTACTCTAAATAATATAAAATCAAATCTATGAATTTAATATAAAGTTTGGGCTGTTAAATTTAAGGCTTTACGAACACCATTACCATACTCTGGGTCTGCTTTATCAAAATGATTCAATTGTTTTTCAATAATTTTCATAGATACCCCTTGCATTGCTGCGGCAATATTTTTGAAAAGGCGTTCTTTTTGTTCATCATTAAACAATCTAAACAGATCACCTGGTTGTTTATACTCTCCAAAAGTGTCATTTTCTTCATATCTGTTTACATCTCCATGAATTTTCATTGGCGGCTCTGCAACACCAGGATCCTCTACTGCCCCTCCTTTTGTATTAGGCTCATAATATGCATCCGGGTTTGTGTTTCCATTATCAAAAAATCGCATAGCACCATCTTTATGATAATGATTTACCTCAGATATCGGTGCATTAGCTGGTAATGCCTCATAATGGGTTCCTAATCTGTATCTATGCGCATCTGCATAAGAAAAAATCCTTGCTTGTAATACTTTATCCGGAGAAAACCCAATACCAGGAACTACATTTGATGGGGAATACGCAGCATTTTCTATGTATTGAAAATAATTATCCGGATTTCTATTTAACTCTATCTCTCCTACCTCGATTAACGGATAATCTGCATGTGGCCATACTTTTGTTAAATCAAATGGGTTATATGGTGTTTTTTCTGCATCTGCTTCTGGCATTACCTGAATCATCATCTTCCATTTAGGGTAATCTCCACGCTCTATCGCTCCGTACAATTCTTCTTGAAATTTTTCTCTGGTTTGTCCTATTACTGTTGCAGTTTCTTCATTCGTATAATGTTTATGCCCTTGTTGAGTTTTCATGTGAAATTTCACCCAAAAACGTTCTCCATCATTGTTCCAAAATGAAAATGTATGCGATCCATACCCATTCATGTGCATAGGTGTTTGAGGGATTCCCCGATCACTCATTAATATAGTTACCTGGTGTAAACTTTCTGGAGTTTGAGACCAAAAGTCCCACATAGCCTCATTAGACCTTAAATTAGTCTTGGGATGTCTTTTTTGAGTTCTAATAAAATCCGGAAACTTATATCCATCCCGAATAAAAAACACCGGAGTATTGTTTCCTACCAAATCCCAATTTCCTTCTTCGGTATAAAACTTCAAGGAAAATCCTCTTACATCTCTTTCTGTATCTGCTGCTCCCAACTCTCCTGCAACAGTAGAAAATCTGGATAACATTGGTGTTTTCTTTCCCACTTCAGAAAAGATCTTTGCACGTGTATACTTTGTAATATCATTGGTTACAGTAAAAGTACCTTGCGCTCCCCATCCTTTGGCATGAACAACGCGTTCTGGTATTCGTTCACGATTCTGATGCGCTAATTTTTCTATTAGTTGGTAATCTTGCAACAAAACAGGACCTCTATGCCCTGCTGTAACGGATCTTTGATTATTAGGGACAGGAGCCCCTGCCGAGGTAGTCAATTTTTTCTTAGTCATTGTATATAAATTTTGTGTGGATAATCTTTATCTAAAGATACACTCTATTACACACAAAATCAATATATTATATTGATTCTAATAATTACCGTATAACAAAAATCTATTTTATAATATTTTTAATCATAAAAAACTATCAATAAATATATTCCAATTCTTAGACATAAGAAATAGTGATTATATAATTAACCTACTATTAATTTTTCTGTTACTCAAATTTTAAAAAGAAGAAACACTTATCCTTACTTTTAACATACATCATATTATTTTAAATAAAAATGTGCTTCTATATTTATTTTTATTTAAAAATTATCAAAAAACTCACTCATTGCCCAAACGATTTTTCATTTTTAATAACTCTCTTTCAATCATAATCAATTTATCCTCAACAGCATCAGAAAATTCTGGTATACGTCTAAAAAAAACATACCTAACTCTCCATATTTCTTTTATATCTGACAAAGAATATTCCTCGTCTTCAATGTTTTTGTGATCTGCCCTTAAAACAGCATTATTATTTGCTACATATAATCTTCTGAAAATCAATTTATTACCCACGACCACAAAAACCAAGGTCCCGGTATTCAGTTTTTTTATAACCGTTTGCGGGACTTTTTCTCCTATAACCACATCTTTAGGATAAAAACCTTTATCATGCGATGTCATTTCAAGATTACTTACTGTATATGCCCGAAATTCCTTTGTTGGATTAACTGGTAATTGCACTATGGGGAGTTCTTTAATAAAGAACGGTTTATCATAAAAAGCAATATACTCATTAGAGGTATTATCGGTTATACAAGGAATATTTGCAAATTGTTCTCGTTTTATATCCTCTGCATACGTAGTTAAATCTCCTTTAAATTTTAAGAGTTGGTTTACGGTTAGTTCTCTGGTTAACAAATCATCTATTGCTATGCTAAAATAGTTAGCAATTCTAATAATCGTTTCTATTTTTGGTTCGCTTCTACCCTCCTCATACGCTCCCAAGGTACCTCTTTTAAGCTCAAAAAGCTCTGCAAAAGCTTGTTGGCTTAAACCTTTAACCCCTCTTATTTTTTTAATATTTTTTCCAAAAAAAGACATTTTGCTAATTTTATTTGCAATTATAAAATATAATCGTATATTTACACTAACAATATTAGCTAATATCTTGTTAAAAAGCTAATTTTAGTAGATATACTTTTTTTGTTTTACCTTTTTTAATCAAAAGAAGTATATCCTAATTTTTTTAGCAAAATAATCAAATTATTAACTTAAATCTTTTATACCCATGATAGTCATTGTGTTTTATCTCGTTAATTTAGCACTGGATATTCTCAAAAAGTTATACTACTTTTTGTAATATTGATCTACAGTCCTACAACTTGAAATATATTACTAATAATTATCTAAATAAACCATCCTATGCAAGATCATTTTCAACTGGTAAAAGACTATTTGCTTCAACTCAACTATAATATCGTTCATGAAAATAAAGCAGAAGGTATTATCATGATCAGCAAAGAAAATGAAGGAATAAAGAACATGATTTTGGGAGTAGCACCCCCTATTCTTATAATGGAACAGCATATTTTTAATATCAGGAACAAAAATGAGGAAGTATACCGAAATTTACTTCAGAAAAACCGGGATATCGTTCATGGAGCTTTTGTTTTGGATGAAACTGGTGAGAAAGTGATCTTTAGAGATACCCTTCAGGTAGAACACCTTGATCTTAATGAACTAGAAGGATCGCTAAACTCTTTAGGTCTGCTATTGAGCGAATACTCAGACAAAATTATAAATTTTTCAAAATACTAAATACTATGAATTTTTTTAGACGAATATTTAAAATAGGAGAAGCAGAAGCAAATTCTGCAATTGATAAGATGGAAGATCCTATAAAAATGACAGAGCAAGGAATACGGGATATGAAAACCGATCTTGAAAAAAGCCTCGAAGCACTGGCGCAAGTAAAGGCATTAGCAATAAGAGCCAAAAATGATATCGAAGAATTTACAGCAAAGTCCGAAGATTATCAACAAAAAGCAATGCTGATTCTAAAAAAAGCACAAAAAGGAGATTTGGACTATACAGAAGGAGATCGATTAGCCAAAGAAGCTTTAATCAAAAAAGAAGAAGCTCAACAACAAAAAAAACGATGCAAAGAAGAATCGGATAAACTAAATACATCGGTGGCACAATTAGAAACGAATGTGCAGGAAATAAAACAAAACATCAGCAAATGGGAAAACGAACTAAAAACACTAAAAGCTCGTGTAAAAGTATCTGCTGCTACCAAAAATGTAAACAAACAAATGGCCGAAATTGATAGTTCAAGTACCGTATCTATGCTAGAGCGCATGAAAGACAAAGTGACCCAAGAAGAAGCCCTTGCAGAAGCCTATGGGGAGATAGCCAATACTTCTAAGTCCATTGATGAAGAATTAGATAAAGCCATCGACGTAACCCAGGAAAATGCCGAGGATGATTTAGCTAAACTAAAAAAACAATTAGGAATTAATAATAAAAAATGAAACATTTTTTAGGCTCGCGACATTAAGTATATAATAGTACTCATTAAATAACCATACCATTGAAAGAATTATTTGACATTGCAACTTCTATAGTTAATTTACCATTAACTATCCTTTTTGGATTATTAATCCTATACTGGCTGTTAACCACCTTAACAGGAATGGATCTGGATTTTTTTGATGCAGATATAGATGTGGATATCGATACAGATATAGACATGGATACGGATTTTGATGCAAGAACCAACTTGGACATACATGAGATCTCTAACACCGAAGTAAAAAAAGAAGATGTAATTAGAAGACGGGGTAAACTTAATTTTTTTCAGATATTTTTAATCTATTTTAACTTTGTCGGGCTGCCATTTATGTTTACCTTTTCATTTTTTGTCTTGTTCTGGTGGGCAATAACCATGACAGGAACATCTATAACCCATAGTTATGACAGTGATTTTGGATTTACGTTTTTCTTTGCAGGGATTATTCCTGCATTATTCTTAACCAAAATATTTACTACCCCATTTAAACGGTTCTTTACCAATTTTAATAATAAAGGAGAAAGTGCCCTAGAGTTATTAGGCAGGCAAGGTATCTTACAAAATACTATTTCGGGAGAAAAAATTTCAACTTTAGAAATAAAAATTCAGTTAGACCCAATCAAAGTAATGGTAAAATCCAAAGATGGCATAGAAATTCCTGCCAATACCAAAGTAGAAATAGTTAATCAAGTAAAAAACAAACAACTTTATATCATTCAACCAATAAATTAATATTTTATGAGCAATATAGCTAACATAGCCATTATCGTGGTGGTAGCATTGGTACTGCTAATTGTACTATACTTTATAATAATCGCCATATTCTACAGAAAAATTCCGCAAGGAGAATCCCTGGTTCGTACTGGATTTGGAGGAACTGCAGTAGCATTCGACAAAGGATTATATGTAATTCCTGTACTACACCGGGTAGAAATTATGGATATTTCTATCAAAAAAATTGAAATAGAACGAACCGGAGTAAATGGATTGATTTGTAAAGACAATATCCGGGCAGATATTAAAGTAGCATTTTTTGTTAGAGTTAATAAGTCTGTAGAAGATATTATAAATGTAGCACAAACCATTGGTTGTAATCGCGCTTCAGAAATTGATACTTTACGTAGTTTATTTGACGCTAAGTTTTCGGAAGCCTTGAAGACAGTAGGTAAAAAATTCGAATTTATAGAATTGTACGAAGCCAGAAGAGAATTTAGAGAAGAGATCATTAACATTATAGGAACAGACCTAAATGGTTATATACTTGATGATTGCGCCATTGATGATCTGGAACAAACTGCATTAAGTGTTTTAAAACCAGATAATATTTTAGATTCTGAAGGGATTAAAAAAATAACAGAACTAACTGCTGCTCAAAATATCAAATCTAACCTAATTAAACGGGATGAAGAAAAAATCATTCGTAAACAAGATGTAGAAGCACGAGAGGCTATTTTAGAATTAGATAAACAACTTGCAGAAAAAGAAGAACAACAAAAGCGAGAAATTGCCAATATAAAATCCAGAGAAGAAGCCGAAACCCTAAAAGTGGCAGAAGAAGAACGATTAAAATCTGAAACTGCCCGAATTGCAACACAAGAAAAAGTGAAAGTTGCAGAAGAAAACATGGAACGCCAAATTATAGTTGCCGCCAAAAATAAAGAACGTACAAACGCAGTAGAAACCGAAAGAGTAGAAAAAGACAGAATGTTGGAAGCTACAGAACGGGAACGTATTGTAACCTTAGCTCAAATCGAAAAAGAAAAAGTAGTCGAAGTTGAAAAAAAGAATATTCAGGATGTAATTCGGGATAGGGTGGTCCTAGAAAAAGGGGTGGTAGAAGAGCAAGAAAACATGAAAGATATTCAAGCTTTTAAAACCGCAGATCGTGATAAACAGGTAAAAATTACTATTGCCGAAGCAAATGCGCAAGAAGATTTGATCAAAACTATAAAAGCAGCAGAAGCACAAAAAGAAGCAGCCAAACAAAGAGCCGAAGAAATAAATATCGAAGCACAAGCGCAAAAAGAAGCCAGCCAAAAAGAAGCTGAAGCACGTAAAACATTAGCAGAAGCAACTGCAAAAGAAGAAGCTACCATTGGGATGTCTGAAGCGCAAGTAATGCACGCAAAAGCAGATGCCAGAGAGCGTGAAGGTATGGTAGAAGCCATTGTAATTGAAAAGAAAGCGAAAGCAGAAGCTTTGGGAATTGAAGCAAAAGCAGAAGCCATTCGAAAAGAAGGACTGGCAGAAGCAGAAGTAATCAAAGAAAAAGCTATTGCAGATGCTGTAGGAATAGAAGAAAAAGCAGAAGCAATGAAAAAATTAGATGGTGTTGGTAAAGAACATGAAGAATTTAAGCTGCGCTTAGACAAAGAATTACAAGTAGATCTGGCACATATTAATATCCAGAAAGAAATCGCAGATGCACAGGCAGAAGTAATCGGAGAAGCCTTAAAAGCTGCAAATATTGATATTGTAGGTGGAGAAACCATGTTCTTCGATCAAATTGTAGGGCAAATTACAAGAGCCAAAGGAATAGATCGATTAGTTAAACATTCTGATAATATACAAGACGTAAAAGATGCCATACTGGGGAGCGATGATGTAAAAGGAAACCTTTTAGAAAAAATAAAAGAATTTGCTACCAAATACGGTATTTCTTCTGAAGACATCAAGAATCTAACCATTGCTAATATATTAATGGATTTGAAACAAAAAACTACAGATTCTTCAGAAAACAATATGTTCAACAATCTCTTAAACCTCGCAAAAGGATTGGGATTATCTGATAAAAAATTAAAATAATAAACTCTTTCGCAAAGCAGAAGAACAAAATTAGGAACCAAAAAACTCTCCTCCTTGCAAAAAAAAGGAGGAGAATGAATTTCGCAAAGCGGAAGAAAAAAAAGGTAAAAACACCTTTATGAATACAATCATAACCACATTTTTAGACCCCTAAAAGTCTTCTCATCCTAAGGGAGACTCGGGATGGGATTTGTTTAACTTTTAATACAGTTTAATCATGGGATTTGGAGGAGCAACAGCAGCAATGATTACATCGCTCAAAAATAATAATAGAAGAAATAAACGCGAAGCTTTTGATGGATGGACAAGTTCTAGCAAGACAAGTCAAGGTATCAAGATAGAACCAGTTTCTGAAGAAATATTACAGGAAATTAGAAATAAGCTAAAAAGACAAAAAAGACAAACAACAATTATTAATTTGGGTATCATAATATTAAGCATTGTGATCTCAATTATCGTTATCTATTTTTTGTTCTCTTATTTTGAAAATGATCCTGGAATATCCAATGATTTCTTATACAAGCAATCAAATTGATAATAAAAAAAGATTTAATGTCTAGATGATATATCTAATGAAAATTTTATCCCGTACGAACTGTCAAACTGAGCCTGTCGAAGTTATAATGATAATAAAAAGATGAAACAATATTATGTCTATATCGTGAAGTGTAATGATGAATCCTTTTATATTGGAATCACCAATAACCTTGAGCGAAGAATTTATGAGCACAGTATTGGTTTGAAAGAAGATTGTTATACTTTTAAAAGAAGGCCTATAACATTAAAATGGTTTGAAGTATTTACTGAGCCAAATCAAGCTATAGCCATAGAAAAACAATTAAAAGGCTGGAGTCGAAGAAAGAAAATAGCTTTGATAGAAGAAAATTGGGACAAATTGATAGAATATTCAAAAAACTATACTCAGTTTGGAAAAAACATAGAGAAGTAGAATAAAACTATAATATCATAGGCGCTTCGACAAGCTCAGCGTGACAACGAAATTAGCAATCAGATCTCTTTTGTTGTATTAAATCTGTCAGAGCCTCCATGAAAACGAATGAAAAATTCGAGGTAAACTATGCAAAAAGAAAACACCAATCCACATACCCAACTAGACGGAGGGACTTACGAAATCATCCAGAACCGTTTACAAAAACAAAAAGGTGAGCTTCAAAATCGACTTATACAACTTAATGATGCCCGTAAAGAAGTTTTTGGTAGTGTAGAAACCAAATTAATTGCCAACAACCGAATAAATACAGAGCATAATTGTATTGCCCGGGACATCGTTACCATTGGTGAGTTTTGTATTTTTGGGTATAACGTACACTTTGGGCTCCGTACAGAAGTTACATTAGCAGATGTATTTAGTATCTACACCTATAAAAATGACCACTTTGCAGCAAAACCTTTAGACCTAATCAACGATACCACATTTATTGATGAATTTACCAATCTATATAAATATTATCGTAACACCATATTTTCAAAATTTGCAATAGTTGGAAATTACCTTCACATGGTTTTTCAACTTAGTGATAGTGTTTCAGACATTAAAACCTTCAAATGGTTAATTAATGAAGGTAAATTAACCTATATGGACAACCGCAGTGAACACGAATTCAAATTTCCTAAACAACATGAATTTAATTGGATCGAAGTCAATCGGGATATGCACCGATATGGAAAACATCCGCATATTTCGATTTTAGACAAAGTATTTGTCGAAACTATAGGTGGGGATTTAACTATTAAAATTGAAGATAATACCGAAGAAGGAAAAGGAATTTTAGACGAGGCTGTAGAACATGTAGATCAAACCTTAGACGATGGACAATATCGCTTTGCCGACATAGGTAACCTAATAGCACTCGAAATAAAACCTTTTCAGGAAGCGCCCCGCTATTTTGTGTACAATCATAAAATACAGGAAGTAAAAAAAATTAGTTGTATAAAAGACGCATGCGTATTGCTCCCTGACGATCAGGGCATTATTTATCCTAATGGATACTACCTGCAATCTGGCGAATTCAAATTATTTACCAATGAAGTTACCAATGTAAAATTTCAAGAAAAAATCAGTTCTCCTAATGGAGAAGATTATCTTTATGTTTTTTATGAAGGCAAAAAGGGCTTATACACACTCATGTCTTATAATGTAATAGAACAAGAGGTAAAAACCCCAATAGTTTGTAATGGTTTTACCATACTGGAACATGGCGAATTATGTTATTTTAAAACCGAAAACGAGCAAACCAAACATCATGTCATCCAGATATGGCAAACCCCATTTATAAAAGGCACCATATTACCATCAGAACACACAGACACCTTACTTTACAAAATAGGCAATAAGGATATTGTAAAAGCAATGGCAGAAAGCAATGCTTTAATAACATTGCTTAATAAAGAAGACAATTATGATGGATTGTATGACGATATAGCAAAATTTTCTAATGAAATTGTAGATAGTTATTATTGGATTAGAGAAGAGGACACCTTTAGACTAGATATCCCGCTCGATGAAATTAATGGAGCTGCAAATGCTGCCATTGATGAATTTGAAAAAGTGCTACAGCTTAGAAAAACAGCGCTAGCTACCACTAAAGAGACACAAGATAAAGCCGAAGCTATTTTTGGCAAAATTAAAAGTAGTTCTTTTACCTCTATCGATGACTTTGTATTGGTGTTATCACAGCTACGTACTTTGCGTGGCGAAGTTATAGGTTTAAATGATATTCGATATGTAGACAAAACATTTATTACTGCATTAGAGACTGAAATTACAGAGCAAACCAAAAAAATTTCACAACGATGTGTTCAGTTTTTAATAAACGACAAAGCTCTGCTCCCCTATCATAATCGTGTAGAAGAAAAACAAAAGCTCTTAGAGGACATCAAAAAGGTTATTGATGCCAAAAAATTAGAAAATGAAGTAAACCAGATAGCTACAGATCTGGAAATGCTTATCGACATTGTTTCTAATCTACAAATAGAAGACACATCACACTCCACCAAAATTATTGACAACATATCTCTTATTTTTGCTACCATAAATCAACTTAAAGCAGGAATTAAAAATAAAATCAAATCTCTGGGCAGCAAAGAAGCTACAGCAGAATTTGCCTCGCAACTAAAACTGGTAGATCAAAGTATCATTAACTATCTGGATATTGCCAATACCCCCGAAAAAACAGAAGAATTACTAAACAAAGTTTCCGTTCAGCTAGAAGACCTTGAAGGTCGATTTGCCGATTTTGAAGAATTTATCATTCAGATTATTGAAAAAAGAGAAGAAGTATACAATGCTTTTGAAGCCCGAAAAAATAGTTTAATCGAAGCCAGAAACAAAAAAGCCATTGCTTTAGAAAATGCAGCCAATCGTATTTTAAAAGGGATCACCAAAAAAGCACTAACTTTTGATTCTATAGTAAGTATTAATGGATATTTTGCATCCGATCTTATGATCAATAAATTGCGGGATATTATTGATCAGCTACAAAAATTAGAAGATATAGGTAAAGCCGAAGCTATCCTAACTTCTTTAAAAGTAGCAAAACAAGATGCTACCCGTAAACTAAAAGACAAACAAGACCTATATGAGGATGGCGAAAATATCATAAAACTGGGTAAACATAAGTTTGGAGTAAACAAACAACCTCTGGATTTAACAATTGTATATAAAGACGGAACTTTAAACTACCATCTTACCGGAACCGATTTTTATCAAGAAGTTACAAATGAGGTTTTGCTAAAATCAAAAAAATACTGGGATCAGGAATTAATTTCTGAAAATCAAGAAGTGTATCGTGCTGCATATCTTGCTCACAAAATTTTTAAACAATATCATGTCGAACCTGTTGAAGCAAATTCAAATAATAATGTCAAAAAAAACTTAGATAGGCAAAATAGTTATGTAACACAGAGCCTGTTCAAGAAAAAATTGACATCTATGAATGACCAGGAACTATTAGAACTCGTAAAATCAGAAAGCAGTAAAAACTATGCCGAAGGGTACATAAAAGGAGTTCACGATATCGATGCCTCCAAAATATTAAAAGTATTAGCTACCAAAGGTCACGATTTAGGATTGTTGCGATTTACGCCCAGGACACGTGCTTTTGCACAATATTTTTGGAATAGCTTAACTTCAGAAAAACAAGCCTACTGGAACAATACTATTAAAGCTTCAGGAGAAGTGCTAACCATTTTTCCGGATAGTAATGAATATTACAAAGTAATTTCAAATTTAGAAAAAGAAGTAAAAAATTCAGATTTGATAATCGAACTATTAGAAGAAAAAGAACTTCAACAACTTCCCTCTAACCATCTTAGTTCTGATATCTCGATAAAATGTCACAGGGAGCTTGACGAAGTGTTGTCGGAAAATATTGCAATGTATCTATTTAAAGAATTACAAAACGATCGCAGTTTTTGTATAAGTCAAACAGCAAATGAACTTTGTGATGCTTTTATTGCTGAATTAGAAAAGAAAAATGTGTATACAAAGTTAAAAACAACTTTGAACATAGATCCGGACATGCACTGGCATGACCAAGAAAAACCTATCGACACCATTCAACTTATAATGCAATGGATAACCTCTTACCTAAAAACAAATCATCCTCTATTTATCAGTTATGCACATGAAATAGCTTGTGTTTTGTTGTTTAAAAACGAATCTGCTTCCGAAATAATTCATGTCAACCCTTCACAGACTATCGACGGATTAAATGGCAGTCATCCTACGATTACAGAAGGGGTTTTTGATTTTAATTATCATGACTTTACAGCAAGAATGAACCAATTTACAAATATTGAAGTTCCTGCTTTTGAAGCCTACAAACAAGCAAAACATTCGGTTACAGAAAATTTAAAAGAAGATTTAAAACTTCATGAATTTGAACCAAAAGTACTTTCCTCGTTTGTAAGAAATAAACTGATCGATCAAGTGTACCTGCCGTTATTTGGAGATAACCTATCCAAACAATTAGGTAGTGTTGGCGATACTAAGCGAACAGACCGAATGGGAATGTTATTGCTTATCTCTCCTCCTGGCTATGGAAAAACGACCTTAATGGAATATATGGCAAATCGTCTGGGACTGGTATTTATGAAAATTAATGGCCCAGCTATTGGTCACGAAGTAACTTCTGTAGATCCAATGGCTGCAAACAATTCCTCTGCCAGAGAAGAATTAAAAAAGCTAAATCTGGCTTTTGAAATGGGCAATAATGTAATGTTATATCTGGATGATATACAGCATTGTAATCCAGAGTTTTTGCAAAAATTTATTTCTTTGGCAGACGGAACCCGAAAAATAGAAGGTATCTATAATGGTAAACCCAAAACATATGATTTGCGCAGTAAAAAATTCTGTGTGATTATGGCAGGAAATCCATATACAGAAAGCGGAGACAAATTTCAAATCCCGGATATGCTTGCCAACCGTGCAGATATTTATAATCTGGGAGATATTATTGGAGATACTGCGGATTTGTTCAAATTAAGTTTGATAGAAAACTCCATGACAGCAAATCCAATATTACATCAATTAAGCAGTAAGTATTTTGAAGACATATACCAACTAATTAAGGTTGCAGAAACCGGGTCGCAGGAAGGCATAGAGCTTAAAGGAAATCATACCAAACAAGAAATACAAGAATATTTGGCGGTATTAGAAAAAGTTATTACAATACGGGATACGGTTCTAAAAGTAAATGAAACGTATATAAAATCTGCAGCTATGGAAGATGCCTATCGTACAGAGCCATCTTTTAAATTACAAGGCTCTTATAGGGATATGAGTAAATTGGTATCCAAAGTGGTTCCTATTATGAATAAAAAAGAATTAAAAACGATACTTCTGTCTCACTACGAAAACGAATCTCAAACGTTAACCAGTGCAGCCGAGGCTAATGTATTAAAATACAAAGAAATGACTAATATCCTCTCTGAAGAAGAAACCACACGCTGGAAAACAATAAAAGAAGCTTTTATCAAAAATAATAAGCTTAAAGGATTTGGAGATAAAAATGAAATGGCTCAGGTATTAGCACAAATGATGCAGTTTAGCGATCACCTGGCAGGCATACAAGAAGTTTTAAAAAAGGGATTGGAGAGGTAAACAAATCAAATTCATAACTGTCATTCCAGACTTGATCTGGAATCTAATTAGACTACGAAATAGATCCCAGCATACACTGGGATGAACTGTGTTATGTCTTGGGTTTTTATTTTTTGTCATCCTATGTTTGTATAGGGTTTAAATTTCAATAATGATTTACTTTGT